>JAYKJH010000166.1:0-28689 GCA_035285345.1 Nostocaceae cyanobacterium
CTATCTACTGAAATTAAACACTTCCCAATGCCCCATGCACCATGCCCCATGCCCAATGCCCACTTCCCAATGCCCCATGCCCAATTCCCCATGCCCCATGCCCCATGCCCCATGCCCCATGCCCCATTCCCCCTTCCCAATGCCCCATGCAGCAAACCTTTACACAGAGGGAGTTAACACTGATGCAGCATGATGTACCCCCCCTTTGGTAGACTTGAAAACTGACATAGCGATAGAAAATAGCGCTAAATCAACCATCTGGGAGGGCAGACTTCGTGGAAAATACTCTGGGGCTTGAAATTATTGAGGTAGTTGAACAAGCCGCGATCGCATCCGCCCGGTGGATGGGTAAAGGTGAAAAGAATACTGCTGACCAAGTAGCTGTAGAAGCTATGCGGGAGCGGATGAACAAAATCTACATGCGCGGTCGGATTGTGATCGGGGAAGGGGAACGGGATGATGCTCCGATGTTATACATCGGGGAAGAAGTGGGTATCTGTTCTCGTCCAGATGCTAAAGACTTCTGTAACCCTGATGAATTAGTGGAAATTGACATCGCCGTTGACCCTTGCGAAGGTACTAACCTGGTAGCCTACGGTCAGCCAGGATCAATGGCAGTATTGGCAATTTCGGAAAAAGGTGGTCTGTTTGCTGCTCCTGACTTCTACATGAAAAAGCTAGCTGCTCCCCCAGCGGCTAAAGGTCATGTGGACATCAACAAGTCGGCTACGGAAAACCTGAAGATTCTCTCCGAGTGTCTCGACCGTTCCATTGAAGAATTGGTTGTAGTGGTGATGAAGCGCGATCGCCACAACGATTTGATTAAAGAAATCCGCGAAGCTGGTGCAAGAGTCCAACTCATCTCTGATGGTGACGTGGGTGCGGCTATCTCCTGCGGTTTTTCTGGAACCAACATCCACTGCTTAATGGGTATTGGTGCTGCACCTGAAGGCGTTATTTCCGCTGCAGCCATGCGTGCTATGGGTGGACACTTCCAGGGTCAATTGATTTACGATCCAGCAGTAGTCAAGACTGGTTTAATTGGCGAAAGCAAGGAAGCTAATATTGACCGCCTCAAGTCTATGAATATCACTGAACCTGATAAGGTCTATGATGCTCATGAGTTAGCATCTGGTGAAACTGTGCTGTTTGCCGCTTGTGGCATTACTTCCGGTAATCTGATGCAAGGTGTTCGTTTCTTCCACGGTGGTGCTAGAACCCAAAGCCTGGTTATTTCCAGCCAGTCTAAAACCGCTCGGTTTGTCGATACCATCCACATGTTTGAAGAGCCGAAGGTTATCCAAGTGCGCTAATTATTAGTCCATAGTTATAAGTCATTGGTCATTAGTTCTTGACTGATGACTTATGACTTTTGACTACTGACTTTTGACTAATAACAAACAACAGATAACTAGTGAGCCATATGAATATTGCGGTGGTGGGGTTAAGCCATAAAACAGCCCCAGTAGAAGTTCGGGAAAAGCTGAGTATTCCAGAACCCCTGTTGGAAAACGCGATCGCGCATCTACTCGCTTATCCCCATATTCAAGAAGTTGCCATCCTCAGTACTTGTAATCGGATGGAAATTTACATTGTGACTGAGGAAACTGAGCAGGGTGTGAGGGAAGTAACTCAGTTTCTTTCCGAACACAGTAAATTACCCTTGGCTTCTCTTCGCCCTCATTTGTTTATATTGTTACATCAAGATTCCGTAATGCACTTGATGCGG
Source organism: Nostocaceae cyanobacterium (assembly GCA_035285345.1). Lineage (GTDB taxonomy): Bacteria > Cyanobacteriota > Cyanobacteriia > Cyanobacteriales > Nostocaceae > JAYKJH01. The sequence goes on from JAYKJH010000166.1 coordinate 1,730, forward strand.
GTAGCGGCGGGGTTAGACAGTTTAGTATTGGGTGAAGGGCAAATTCTCGCTCAGGTAAAGAATACCCACAAACTGGGACAGCAGTACCAGGGGATAAAAACAATTTTAAATCGCTTATTCAAACAGGCAATTACCGCAGGTAAGCGGGTACGAACAGAAACAAGCATTGGTACGGGTGCCGTTTCTATCAGTTCGGCGGCTGTGGAATTAGCACAGATGAAGGTAGAAAATTTAACTCCCTACCGAATCACAATTATCGGGGCTGGGAAAATGTCGCGGCTGTTGGTACAACACCTGATATCCAAAGGTGCCGCTCATATTTGTATTATCAACCGCTCTGTGAATAAAGCAGAACAATTGGCAAAGCAATTCTCTGACCAACTGACATCCCAGGGTTGTGAATCGATTAAATGCCATCCCCTAGGGGAGATGATGTCCCTAGTTGGCAAAAGTGATTTGGTATTTACTAGTACCTCGGCTACGGAACCAATCCTAGACCGTGCTAAATTAGAAATGGTGCTGGAATCAACTCACCAGATAATGCTATTTGATATTTCCGTACCGCGTAACGTTGCGGCTGATGTCAATGAACTGGTTAACGTGCAAGCTTTTAATGTCGATGACTTAAAAGCAGTTGTAGCGCAAAACCACGAAAGCCGTCGTAAGATGGCGCAGGAAGCCGAAAAACTGCTAGAAGAAGAAGTAGAAGCTTTTGATATTTGGTGGCGTTCTTTGGAAACTGTGACCACAATTAGCTGTCTGCGGAATAAAATCGAAACCATCCGCGAACAAGAATTAGAAAAAGCTTTGTCGCGCTTGGGTTCAGAATTTGCTGACAAACATCAAGAGGTGATCGAAGCCTTGACACGGGGGATAGTAAATAAAATTTTGCACGACCCAATGGTACAACTACGCGCTCAACAAGATGTAGAAGCTAGACGTCGCTGTATGCAAGCGCTACAAATGTTGTTTAACCTCGATGTTGAGGAACAAACGGTTTAGCCCAGGGATTTTGGACAGGTCGGACACGGAGGAATTTGGGGATATGATTTCTTTGTTGTCTACCTTGTCCTATCCCCGACCCCTAGCCGTAAAATGAAATAATGAACCAACGGTTTTGGAACCGATACTGGCGTTTAATTGTACTGCTGCTGGGTCTGTGGTTGTTGTTTGATTTAGTCTCCCACCTAGCAGTAGAAATATTCTGGTTTCGGGAAGTTGGTTATTTATCTGTATTTTTATTACGCCTGAAAACACAATTGGGATTGTGGACGATCGCGACCTTTGTTTCGGCTGGGTTTTTGTTAGGGAATTTGGCTGTAGCTACAAAGCTTAAGCAGCGTCAAGAAGCGGAAAAAGAGCCAGGGACGCTGTTAACTACAAGTCCAAGTGTCAGAAGACGACAACAATTGCTGACTCAAGACGCGATAAATCGCGTCACTACAAAAGTCAACACACAGGAATCTGCACTCCAGTTGCGATGGTTGTTACCAATAGTCCTAGTGCTGAGTTTAGTGCTGGCGTGGGTGCTGATTTACTATGCCCAAGAAGGGTTACACTTTTGGGATACCAATATTAAACTGCCTGCCACAGAGCTAAAAATACCAGAAGAGTGGCAAACTTTTGCCAAATTTTTACAGATAGAAAAACTATCGATACCGATAGTGCAGATGGGTTTGCTGTTGTTGTTGACGGTGCTGATTTTAATCAGTCCACAGTTTTGGTTAATCGCGATCGCAGTTACCTTAAGTTTGTTGTTTGGCTTTCTGCTATCAGCACGTTGGGATAAAGTTTTACAGTATTTCTCCGCTAGCAGCTTTGGTCGTACTGACCCTTTATTTAACCTGGATATTGGCTTTTATATCTTTAAGTTACCCCTGTGGAAACTCTGTGAATTTTGGCTGTTTGGGCTGTTTGTGTTTGGTATAGCGGCAGTAACGTTAATTTATCTGCGCTGTGCTGATAGCCTTAGTGAAGGTAGATTTTTAGGATTTTCTCACCCCCAGCGTCTGCACATCAACGTTTTGGGTGGTTTGTTAATGCTGGTAATTGCCCTGTATTATTGGTTGCAGCGTTATGAACTGTTGTATTCCAAGCGGGGGGTAAACTACGGTGCAAGTTATACCGCTGTTACCGTGCAATTACCGATATATAATAGTTTGAGCATTTTAGCGGTAGCGATCGCGCTTTACCTACTAGTGCGAACTGTTGTCTTATTCCGGACAAAAAAAGCCAGTTATAGAGTTGTGACCTACCCGCGACAACTGTTTTACGCTTTGGGGTTGTTCTCGCTAGTAGCTGCAGTTTCTGGTTCAATTTTGCCTGGTTTGGTACATCGTCTCGTAGTCCAACCGAATGAACTAGTGCGGGAGCGTCCTTACATTGAGCGTACTATCGCGCTGACGCGGGAAGCTTTTAAATTAAACGCCATTGAAGCTCAGACTTTTGACCCCCAAGGTCAGCTAACAGGTGCTGATTTAGTCAATAATGACCAAACAATTCGCAATATCCGACTGTGGGATACTCGTCCCCTGCTAGAAGCGAACCGTCAATTACAACAAATCCGACCTTACTACAGATTTCCGGGTGCGGATATTGACCGCTATACCTTGAACAGAGGGGGGTCTGGAGGACAAGGAGGGGACAAGGAGGAGACGGAAAAGCAACAGACGATTATTGCAGCGCGGGAACTCGACACCAGCGCTATTCCCCAGCAAGCACGGACTTGGGTGAACGAACATCTCGTCTATACCCACGGTTACGGCTTTACCCTCTCTCCGGTGAATACTGTGGGTGCTGGTGGTTTACCTGATTACTATGTTAAGGATATCGGAATTGGTAATCCGGGTGGAGATGTGAAGCTGCAAATCTCCAACGAACGCATCCGCGCTAGCATTCCGATTGGGAATCCACGGATTTATTACGGTGAAATTTCTAATACCTATGTGATGACGGGGACAAAAACCCAAGAATTTGATTATCCCAGTGGCAATGATAACGTTTATAACATCTACGATGGGCGCGGGGGAGCCAAAATTGGGACTAGCGGTTGGCGGTTGCTGTTTGCTGAGTACCTGAAAGATTGGCAAATGCTGCTGACGCGAAATTTCACACCCGAAACTAAACTGCTGTTTCGGCGTAGCATTCGCGAACGAGTCCAAGCAATTGCGCCTTTTTTACGCTATGATAGCGACCCTTACTTAGTAGCAGCGGATGGGGGAGGGACGACTCTCAATGGGGAAAAAACTTATCTTTACTGGATTCTGGACGCCTACACGACGAGCGATCGCTACCCCTATTCCGACCCCGGTAACAATCAATTTAATTACATTCGTAACTCGGTCAAAGTTGTCATTGATGCTTACAATGGCACTGTTAATTTCTACGTTGCTGACCCCGAAGACCCAATTATTACAACCCTAGCGGCGATTTTCCCCAATATATTTCAACCCCTTGATGCCCTACCAGTGAGTCTGGAAACTCATCTGCGCTATCCTGTAGACTTTTTCCGGATTCAATCAGAAAGGTTGCTAGCTTACCACATGAGAGACCCGCAGGTTTTTTATAACAGGGAAGACCTGTGGCAAATACCTAAAGAAATTTATGGCACAGAACCTCGTCCGGTGGAGCCGTATTATTTAATCATGAACTTGCCTACAGCACCAACAGAAGAGTTCATTTTACTGCGACCTTTCACCCCCACACAACGTAATAATTTAATCGCTTGGTTGGCGGCGCGTTCTGATGGCGATGAATATGGCAAGCTATTATTATATGAATTTCCGAAGCAGCAACTGGTCTATGGTACGGAGCAAATAGAAGCTTTGATTAACCAAGAGCCAGTGATTTCCCAGCAGATTACTTTATGGAATCGTGAAGGCTCGCGGGTAATACAAGGCAATTTATTAGTAATTCCGATTGAACAATCTTTACTGTATGTTGAGCCTCTATATTTAGAAGCAGAACAAAATAGTTTGCCTACCTTAGTCCGGGTAATTGTAGTTTACCAAAACCGCATTGTGATGGCAGAAACCCTGCAACAGGGACTACAAGCAATTTTTCAACCCCAAGCACCTGTCACTCCAGCAATTGTCCGTCCTGTAGAGGAATAAGATTGGGGGTTAGTCACCTCTTGCAGTGTAGATTTTACCAGATTTTCCCACCACAAATGAATCAAGTAAATCCCTCCAAAGGTGTATTTTAAATTTTTAATGATTCTGTTTGGAATTACTTATGTAGCAATTTTTAGTCCTACGAAAAGGTAGAAGGATGCTTGTCAGATGCTAAATCCTAAAAAGTTGCTTAAGGAATAAAGATATTGTCAGTAATTCTCCAAAGAATTAACTAAAGTACACGTACAGTAATTATCCTTTACATAGGTTATTCAATCTAATTCTAATTAGATTGAAATCTAATTGCAACACATGGTGGGCACAGAGCAATTTCAAATTCTACTACGCTTTTTGAAAGCATTGGCAGACGAAAGCCGACTAAAAATAGTCGGTATTTTGGCTAACCAAGAATGCAGCGTCGAAGAATTAGCAGCACTACTGCAGCTTAAGGAACCGACAGTATCTCATCACCTAGGAAAATTGAAAGAAGTGAACTTAGTTAATATGCGCGTTGAAGGAAACACCCATTTTTATCAACTAGATAGGGATACCTTAGAAAATATGACCAAAGAAATGTTTACATCGGATAAAATTGCTTCTTTAATTACAGATATTGATACAGAAGCCTGGGAAAATAAGGTATTAAATAACTATCTAGATGGTGATTTTTTGAAAGGTATGCCAGTCAGTTGGAAAAAACGCTTAGTGATTCTCAAATGGTTAGCCAATAAGTTTGAAATAGGTGTAGATTATCCCGAAAATACTGTGAATGAAATTCTTGGACGCCACTATACTGACAGCAATACCCTACTGCAAGATTTAATTACCTACCAGTTGATGAAACAGGAAAATGATGTTTACTTACGTCTGCCAGAATCTTAATCACCATACTATAGGCAGATGATTTAAACTTCGTAGTGAGGACTAAAGTCCTCATTCCGAAGCGAATATAACCGTTGAGTAAAAACAACAATCCGAATTTTTTGTGCCCCGCAGCTTTAGTCATAATATTTATTTAAAAGTATTTAAGTTTAAGAAAAGGTTATCCTAGGGAGAAAATAAACTCTCAAGTATTCTCTCCAGAGAATGAGTTACAAAATTCACATCAAAATCCTGTCTTTGCTCCTGTTATTTTTGGTCTCAGCACTCCTATTTATAGTCGGGTACACAGCACTAAGCATTTACAAGTATGGTAGTCAAACTTCTCACCTAAAAGCTGATGCAGCAATTATTTTGGGTGCGGAAATTTGGGGTGATCAGCCATCACCAGTATTTCGTGAGCGCATCAACCACGGAATTACACTATATAAACAAGGTAATGTAAACAACCTAATTTTCACTGGGGGTAGCAGTGATGGTAATGAACTCACCGAAGCAACTGTTGCTCGTCATTACGCTATCGAGCATGGTATTCCAGAAGCTGATATTTTGATTGAAACTAAATCTCGCACCACCCAGCAAAACCTAGAAAATGCTTTGCAGGTAGCTGCGTCTCACAAGCTCAGCAAGTTTTTAATTGTCAGCGACCCTTTGCATTTAAAACGCGCTTTATTAATGGCAAAAGATTTAGGTATGGATGCTTATCCATCACCCACCCCAACAACTCGCTATCGCAGTCTCAAAACCCAACTGAGTTTTCTAGTGCGGGAAACCTATTTCTATTTTTTCTATCGGTTGTTGGGTTTTTGAATCATTTAGACGGCCATCTAAGCAGAAAGCGGTGGTGGAAACCTGATATCCTGCTGAAATTGTTCCACGTCTTGTGTGCGGTGAATCGGTAAGACATACTCTAGATTTTCATGGGGACGGGGAATGATGTGATGGGAGAGCAACTCACCACCATTTACACGCTGGACAGCATCTAACCCTACAGCGACAGAGACATTGACTTCCGAAACGCTACCCCGAATAATCACGGTAATTCGACCATCATCACAATTTTCATAACCCACTAGGGTGACGCGGGCAGCTTTGCACATCGCGTCTCCTACTTCCAATGCCGTAGGAACGCCATAAATTTCTACCATGCCTAGTGCCAGGGTCACAAGTTTTTCCAGTGATTGTTTCTAGTTTTGCTTAACTATTGTACGGGGCTTTGTCACAGCAGAGAATAATTCAAGTATTTTTACTGAAACTATAATTATTTCTATATAAACAGTTGACCGCTTGCCGGGTATTTATTTAAATATTTGTATAAAATTATTCTAATTTTTATGCGTATTGTTTTGTTAATTTTCGGATAAAACCGTATTTTTACTAGTATATACCGCTAAATTCATGATATTTTTATAAAAATGTCAAGACTTTATGATAAATTTATGCAATTCTTCAATATAATTACGTAATATAAGATTACTCTTAAATTAATAAGGTTAGGACTTACGCAAGCACTCCCATCGTCATGGCGACGGTCACAGCCGTTTTGGGAAGCAATCCCATATTTTTTGGCTATTACTTCAGTTCGCTCGCTTCGGACTTCAAATCATAATCGGTGCGTAAGTCCTGAAGGTAAGTAAAATAGGTAAATTTGACAATATTTACACTGATTTAGTTAATTCTTTTGATTTGTTCAGACTGATGACTCTTAGTGTCAAGAGAAACAAAAATTTTTGCTGATTTTAGCTTTAAATTTGAATCCGAGAGGTTTAGCGGTGCTAAAAAAAATTTTGTTTCCAGCTTTATTAACATCAGGAATAGTTTTTTATTCCTGTAATTTCCTGATTGCTCAGCTAGAATCAAATTCTCTAGAGATCCGGTTGGGAGAACAAGAGATATTTGTTGATAAGTTGAGAAATATGTTTTCGTCTCAAATGATAGCTTTCTTAAGTTTGGGAGCGGGAGTAACTACTGCAGCAGTGATTGGATGGTCAGATTCAGCCCGGAAATCTTCGGAAGTAGAAAGCCAATTATCGAGTATTCAAAAGAATATCACCGTAACAGACTCGCTGATTGAAGAACTTATATATTCACAAATTGAGCAAGTGAATTCGGAAACAATTACATTACCATTAACCGAAAATGAGTTACCAGTCATACAAGACAAAACAGTTAATCTAGCCCCTAATTTAGCTCCAGAGACTGAAATATACAAAAATCCTCAACCAATGGTGATGTCTACACCCTCAAAAATTGCCGAACCTTGGGTTGTAGTTGATGGAGTGGTTGCACCAGAGACAGAAATATTATCCCAGACAAGACAAAAAGCTATATCTTTATTTCCTTGTACCCAGTCTGTTTTGGGCTTAACTCAGGTTGGTGGTAGTCAGGATATTGAGCGGGAGAATACAACTAGCAATCATAATAAATCATTGGATATTCCCATAGCAGCGCCAGAATTACAAGAGAAATTACAAAAAATATATGAGCAGATCAAGCTGCTAGACACAGTAGTCGAAAGCAAAGCTCAGCAAACTTCTTTAAACATTCCCGAATCACATCAAAATGGTGAATTACAACCACCTTGGAAAAAACCTACACTCGTACCGCAATCCTTTGTGGTTAAACCTTCTAGACCCCGCAATTAATTGTGGAAACCCCCAAATCAACCAAATCGAGGAGTTTATTCCGAAATATTTGCAAATAATACCATTTCACCAAATTCGCGCTCCATCAAAATCTCTGTAGGGGTAAGGCAATGCCTTACCCCTACAAGCGCCATTTGTATCATGATATAAGTAAAACGGTATAACCTGAAAAATTCGGCTCTATTTCGGGAGAAGGGGGATTTTTATGTAGATAAGTCTGGTTGTAATTCTTTGTATCTACAAGAAATAAACTTCGCTTAGCAGATAGCAATCCCAATTCCCTGGGATTGCTATTTGCTTCAGACAAATCTTCCAGCAGACATGATATTACATTAAGTTGTAGCTATAAATTTGCATTGTTGATTAGAAAAATTGATATATTCAAAGTAGAGCAATATCATGCTATTAACATTCTTATGTATGATAAATAACTTATATTCCTAATTTTTTATACTTGAAAATCTCTTCACATCCGCTAATAATTTGTCGTTATTTCGCTGATAGGGATTCTATTTTTTTATTTAATTAAACAAAATAAGTTTTTTTCTTAGTTAAAATTTTTAACTTCATGAAAAAACCATGAAGTATTTAATAAATTTATAAAATATCTGCGTGCAATTACCCAAATAGAGTTTATTGTTAAATTAAGAAGCTCAGTAAACTCCACATATTGTCTCTGAACTTCTTCACGCATTGGATTGTTTAAGGCTTGGAAGTGAGGGTGTGACACTGCACGACAAATTAATGTGTGGTTACTCTTTACATTCGACTCATTAGGTGTTAAACATGCTGAAAAAAATTCTCTTCCCCGCTATCTTGACTTCAGGAGCGGTTTTATGCTCTTTTAGTGTCCTGATTGCGGCGTTAGGATCAAAGACAGTAGATATACGGGTGGAAAATGACCAGGTAGTTGCCAGCGATTTTAGAAATTTGTTTTCACCACAAATGGCAACTTTCTTGAGTTTAGGAGCTGGAATCACGACTGCAGCGATGATTGGATGGTCTTATTGTTCTCGAAAATCTTCGGAAGTAGAGCAACAATTATCGAGCGTCCAAGATACTATTTCCGATACAGATTCCCAAATTGAAACGCTCAAAGATACTTCCAGTCAGCCAGTGGATTCTCGAAGTGCTACCATCCTGAACCAGAAGTTACAAGTCATGCAAACTAGTACTTTTCAACCATTGGTAATGTCCACCCCCACAACAATTACTCAACCATTGGTGGTGATTGATGGAATTCTCACTCCGGAAATCAAAACACCATCACAACCTAAACAAAAGGCAACATCTTTGTTTTCTTCTGTCCAGTCTGTCTTAGGCTTAACCCAGGGTAGCAGTAAGCAAAATTATCTTCAGGTTACTAGTAGCGATGAATCTTTAGACATTGTGACGTCAGTTCAACAATTGTACATTCAAGCGCAACAAATGCACGAACAGTTACAACTGCTAGAGAAAGCCGTTAACAACAGAACTCAGCAACTATCTTAAAACTGGGAATTTTCTAATCCCTAAAAAAGCTTAAACTCCTTGCACCTCAGTTGATTTGTTAATACTTTTGAGGCTGAGCGGCTGCTATTAGTACCGTGGTCTTTTGCGATACTTAAAATTTAATATCACAGGTAATACAGCGATGAGGTCTAACTTTGTGGCGTCACCAATAATAGCGAACAAGATGAAGCGAATAGTCCACTTTGATAACTGGCACAATATTAATTGTAAGACAAACAGACGAGAATAGCAACTACTGTTGGGAAAAAAATACAGGATTTTTCGGCTGCGATTGGGTAGGAATTGGGGGTTGGGAAAGAAAGAACAACAAAGTCGATAAATCTTCTTTGTTAGTTCTTCTGTGTTGTGTTTTCTTTGTTGTTGTTCATTGACCCAAGTAAGCTTCTAGTACTTGCGGGTTAGTCTGAATTTCTGAGGGTGAACCAGCAGCCAGATTTCGACCTTCTGCGAGTACCCAGACGCGATCGCACAGGGACATAATTACATCCATATTGTGTTCAATAATCAAAAACGTCATACCTTCGCGGTTCCAGGACCCGATGCGATCGCATATTTGATTAATTAGCGTTGGATTCACACCAGCAGCCGGTTCATCTAACAAAATTAGTTTAGGATTAGTCATTAAAGCGCGTGCCATTTCCAACAGCTTGCGTTGTCCCCCAGACAAACCCCCAGCGTACTCGTGAGCTTTGTGTCCTAATCCTACGGAGTCTAAAAAGAACATAGCCTGTTCCTTGAGTTGCTTTTCTTCCTTAGCCACAATGTGGGGTTGTAATTGCACCTGCCAAAAATTTTCCCCGGTTTGTTTGGGTGCGGCTAGTAGCATATTTTCCAACACACTTAACCGCGAAAGAGTACGAGCGACTTGAAAGGTACGAACCATACCTTGAAGAGCAATTTGATGGGGTTGTAAGTGATGAATAGGTTCGCCATCAAAAACTACCCTACCTCGGTCGGGACGGATAAAATTAGAAAGTAGATTAAACAAAGTAGTTTTACCGGCACCATTCGGACCAATTAAGCCAGTTATGCTACCTTTTCCCACTTCAATAGCTGCACCATCTACGGCTTTGACACCACCAAAGCTTTTGTGAAGTCCGCTAGCTGCTAGTAAAGGTACTTCCATAGGTTTTGGGGGATTTTTATCTTCTACTTGTGCCAAAATTTCTTCTAAATTATCTTCCGCTGCTGGTAAAGAAGCGCTGTTAAAATTATCGAACTCTTTATTTCCCAAGGGTGAGTTCCTCCTTTTTACCTAAGATACCTTGAGGACGCCAAATCATCAGAATCATCAAAATTAAACCGATGACCATAATCCGAAACGCACCCAAACGGGCTTCATCTAGAGGGATAATTCTCGGTAGAACTTCGCGGGTGATTGCATCGTAAGCAAAGAAAATCACCGCTCCTAGGATAGGTCCGACATTGTTTCCCGAACCACCCAAAATTACCATAATCCAAGCGTCAAACGTAATTTGGGGCTGGAAGTTATCCGGGTAAACCGCACTTAACTGCCAAGCATAGAAAGCACCAGCAATCCCGGCGATCGCACCCCCTAACATTAAAGATTGTAATTTGTACCAAAAGACATTTTTGCCTAATGCTCTGGGGATTTCTTCGTCTTCCCGAATGGCTTTGAGGACTCTCCCCCAAGGGGAATGGATGAGTACTTGTAACCGCCAGAATACAAATCCCAATACCAGCAGCGACAATAGCATTAACCCAGCTTTCTGGTTATTAGCGTAGTCATATAGCGCTAGAGTACCAGAACCATAAATTACCAAACCCAAGACAGAGACCACAATAGCCACTACAACTCTAGCAGCGGACTTTTGACCACGTGCTACCCAAAGCCATAATCGCCACCCAGACAGCCCAAAAAGCAGCGTCAGCAGGGCTATCATCAGCATCTGGGTAAAGAAATTAGGTTGAAAATTAGTAAACAAGGGAATGGGATAAGTTTGCACACCAAAAGCCCCAGAAGTCCAGGTACTACCGACGGGTAACTCTTGATTGTTCACCACCAGCCGGATTAATTCTGCTACACCAATGGTGACAATTGCTAAGTAATCTTCCCGTAAGCGCAGGGTAGAAAACCCAATGATCAAGCCCAGAATTGCTGCTAAACCTGCCCCAGCTAATGCTGACACAATTAACGGCACACCCTGTAAGCTTAACAACACTGTTGTATATGCTCCCAGTGTCATGAAGGCAACATGACCAAAGTTAATTAGTCCTGTAAACCCCCACTGTAAATTTAGTCCCAGACTAAACAGTGCAAAAATCGCCGTGGAAATTGTTAGGAAAACGAGATAGCCAATCATGGGTAATGGGGAATGGGGTTAAGGGGATGGGTAATGGGTAATGGGAATGATAAGTGAGGTGTGAGTAACTGGGGTTGTGGGGATGGGAAGACCTGATTTTGAGAAGTTGGAGGTTTACAGGCTATCGGAAAAATTGACTAATGAAATTTGGCATATTGTCAAGGGATGGGATAACTTCTCTAAAGATACTATGGGTAAGCAAATTGTCTGCGCTGCAGATAGTATTTGTGCCAATATTGCCGAAGGACGAGGTTGTTACAGCTACCAAGATAATAAGCGTTTTGTCAAGATAGCTAGAGGTTCTTTATATGAAACGATTAACTGGCTTAGACTAGCCTATGTCCGCTAACTCCTAACAGCAGAACAAGTCACCACACTTAAACCCATCATTGACGACTTACCACCAAAGCTCAACACATACTTGAAATCTCTAGGTAACTAACCCATTACCCATTCCCGATTCCCCATCCCCCATTACCCCTTAAGACTATCTAAGGCTGGAAGAGATGGTTGCGCTCTTAAATTACCAGAATAGCACGGGAATTGAAAGCCCCCTTGCTTCAGCAGGGGGAGGAAAAGCGACTCGCTTCGGCTGTCTTCCCGATGTATTGGCTCGACTTAACGGGACTTTTTGCTATCTTACATAGTCTTGTAAAATAGAGTTATGATGGTTGTATGGCAGAACTATCAATCACTTTGAAGCTTCCCTTTTATCGCCTTAACCGAGTCAAGGCATTGGAGTTTGAGCGTCTAACCGTCCTCAACACTGAAGTCGCTAACGACCTGCTTAAGGTGGAAAAGTCTGAGCGCAAAAAGTTGACTAGTTCTGCATTTCGTCATGTAGAAATCGGCTCTGCTTGGATTAATCAAACCATTCGCAATGCCAACGTCAAAACTAAGGCAAAGCACTTTAAGCGGATGTGGTTAGAGGTTAACAACCAAAACTTTGAGATGTCCAAGCAGGGTGATTTTTACACAGTCGCGTTCAATCTGCTGAGAGGTAGGAAAGGGCGTATCCCTCTCGAAGTCCATGCAGCGTCGCATACTGAAGTCTTAGACGAACTCATTGCAGGTAAAGCCAAACTGGGCACACTGAAGCTTTGCAAGTCTAAGAAGGGCATTTGGTATGCACTGATTTCTGTGTCGATGGAAGTTCCCGATGCAAAGTCAGTAGAGCGCTGGATTGGGGTTGACAGAGGGCAAAACAATATTGCGGTTGCAGCACGACCAAATGGGTTTGGTAAGTTCTGGAAAGGTGGACGGGTGAAGGGTTTGAGACGCGAATTTCAGCGCACCCGCAAGAAACTTCAGCAAGCCAAGCAACTGAAGGAAGTGAAGCGACTAGAGCAACGTGAAAGACGGATCATGACCCATATCAATCACATCATCTCCAAGGAATTGGTTCAGTTTGCCAAAGACTTTGGAATGGGGCTGCGATTTGAAGACTTAAGCTGTTGCCGAAAAACCATGAAGCAACGCCAGAAAAACAAGTCTGATGGTGCTGAGAATCGTGATAGTTGGGCGTTCTATCAGTTAGAAGTTTTCACTCGATACAAAGCGATTCGTGCAGGTGTGCCTGTGCAATCTGTTCCGGCTGCGTACACAAGCAAATCAGATCATCGAAACGGTGTGATTGGCAAGCGGAATGGAGCTTGGTTCAAAGGCTTTGACGGGTATCGCTGCAATGCCGATTGGAATGCCAGTCAGAATATCGGTCAATGGGAAGGTTTTTCATGCCCCCTGGATCTTCAGAAGGCTGTAGTTGCAATGGCTATGGTTGATGTAGGGGGTGGGGTCGATGACAGTCCCTTAACTAGTGAAGCGTCTAAGCGGGCGGATTTATCCCCCGCTTAGACAACCGCTAGAATCCCTCGTGTGTGACTCCGTGGGAGTGTCAAACTTGTGGGATGAAATATAGATAGTTACTTTAGAGATTTCCTATGAATGCCGTAGAACTTTGGCAACGTTATCAGGATTGGTTATATTACCACGATGGCTTAGGATTGTTCCTCGATGTGAGTCGGATGCGGTTTGATGACGCTTTTGTGGAAGCATTGCAGCCGAAATTTGCCAAAGCTTTTGCAGATATGGACGCTTTGGAAAAGGGAGCGATCGCTAACCCCGACGAACAGCGGATGGTGGGACACTACTGGTTGCGAAACCCGGAACTAGCACCAACACCAGAAATTACCCAAGCACTGCTCAAAGATGTAGATGACATTGTTACCTTTGCCCAAAAAGTTCATACGGGTGCAATTCATCCTCCCAAAGCCGCTCGGTTCACAGATGTAATTTCCATTGGGATTGGGGGTTCTGCTCTTGGACCGGAATTTGTCGCTGAAGCCCTAGCGCCAGAGTTTCCTCCCCTAGGAATACATTTTATCGACAATACTGACCCTGCAGGTATTGACCGCGTTCTTACCCATCTGCGGAACCGCCTTTCTAGCACTCTGGTATTAGTTATTTCCAAGTCTGGGGGGACTCCGGAACCGCGCAATGGCATGTTTGAAGTCAGCAAAGCTTACGCTAGGCAGAATTTAAACTTTGCTAACTATGCGGTAGCTATCACAATGGAAGGTAGTAAACTTGACAATCAAGCTAAATCCGAAAGCTGGCTCGCAAGATTCCCCATGTACGACTGGGTGGGGGGACGTACCTCCCAATTGTCTGCTGTGGGGCTGCTACCAGCCGCTTTGCAAGGGATTGACATTCGCCTAATGCTTTCCGGTGCCAAGGAAATAGACGACGCTACCCGCGTTGCTGAGGTGAAGAATAATCCGGCTGCTTTGCTGGCTATGTCCTGGTACTATGCTGGTAACGGACGCGGTGAAAAAGACATGGTTGTCTTACCCTACAAAGACAGCTTGCTGTTATTCAGCCGCTACTTGCAACAATTGGTAATGGAATCCTTGGGTAAGGAACTAGACCTGAATGGGAACAAGGTATACCAAGGTATCGCTGTTTATGGTAACAAAGGTTCCACCGACCAGCACGCCTACGTGCAGCAATTACGCGAGGGTGTACCCAATTTCTTTGCTACCTTCATTGAAGTACTGGAAGACCGTCACGGTGCATCACCAGAAGTCGAACCCGGTGTGACATCAGGGGACTACCTAGCTGGGTTCCTGCAAGGTTCTAGACAGGCTCTGTATGAAAACCAAAGGGATTCAATTACACTCACCATTCCCCAAGTCAACCCCCGGACAGTCGGGGCGTTAATTGCATTGTACGACCGTGCGGTTGGTCTTTATGCGTCCCTAGTTAATATCAACGCTTACCATCAACCAGGTGTAGAAGCAGGTAAAAAAGCTGCCGCTGTGATTTTGGAATTGCAGCTCAAGGTTGTGCAGATTATCCAAGAAGCAGGTAAACCCATGTCTCTGCAAGAAGTAGCAGAAAAAGCTGATGCTGCTGACCAAATTGAGGCAATTTACAAAATCCTGCGTCATCTCCATGCCAACAAGCGGAGTGTGGTACTAGAAGGTAACGTCGGTAAACCTAGTGAGTTAACCGTCTCAGCTTTAGTATAGTCAGATACGCAATAATCTATGTAGAGACGTTTCCGGAAACGTCTCTGCACAAAATGGCAATTTAAACCAAGAAATATCATATTTTGTAATATTTATGTTGCTTATGTAACAATCTTTGAGCTTTTAGTAGCTTAAATTAGATTTATAGCTTTATATAACTTTAATTTTTAGGATGCTGGGATGACAAAAGTAAGGGACATAAAAATCCGCCCGCTGGACTCTATTCAAGGGGGAATGGCTCAATTTTATACTCCCCAATCTAGCAATGAAACCATGCTAGTGCAGATTCCCGCAGGCACAATAGATGATTTATTTGTTCACAAATCACAAACAGACCAATTATTGGTAGTTAAAGGTAGTTTTGTCCTCGTTACTTTAATCAATCGCCAATATCAATACATCCCTTTAAACGAACATAAACCACAAGTAATTATTATCCCACCAGGGGTGTTGCACGGAGCAATTAATTTAGCAGCAGAACCTTGTGTTGTAGTCAATGCTGTCTTGCGTCATCGACCAGTACAAGAACGCGATTATATTCCCCAAAAGCGTCCTTTTCCTTACGATTTTGGGAAAATAGCGCAAGTAATTAAAGAATTTCACTGTCTATCTCAGGCTTAATAGTTAATCGCTGATAGGTAATGGTAAAAACCTATTATCTATTACCTATAAACACAGATAAGCAGAGATATTTATCCGTGTTTATCTGTATTTATCTGTGGTTAATTTCTCGTTCCCAGGTTCAACCTGGGAACAATTACCGGGAGGTTACACCTCCTCTAGTACAAGATATCAGTTAATCCAACAACAAGCTGGGAGACGTTAGAACAAAAACATCTCTAGTACCAGAAGCTTCCACTATCGGTTTAATAGGGGTAGTAAAATGAAATAGCTCATGGTCATTTACCAAAATTAATTCACCAGGATAAAGAATTTTATTAAACACTGGCTTTTCTTTCCTTGCCATATAAAGATGAGTTTCCCCACCTTGAATATTGTGTCTATCTACTGCGAAAATGCCGATAAAATCAGTTCCGTCTCGATGAATTCCTTCCGGTGCAGGATTACCAAAATTATCTGGAGAGCAGCTAGTTCTAATCTGATGAACACCTATCTCAGCTTCTGGATGCAGATTACAAAACCTACTAAACTCCAAAATCAATTTTTGAAATATATCTAGTTTTATGAGGTCATCCTCTAGTTCAGCAAATTCTCTTCTAATATCACCAATTAATGGATTGTAAGCTTTACTTTGAAAAAAATAACCGTGGGGTAGCTTGATTAATTTATTCCCTGAAATGGTGAAGCGAGATAATCTTCTAAACCTATATCTACCTTTAATATAAGGGTCGATAGGAAGATTGTTAAAAAATGGTTTAAACCCTTCTAGATTAATAGAACTTACCTTTGTCAGGGTAAACAAAAAGGTAGATTGTTCCGTATATCCCAATATATTTTGCATAGGATTTTCCCAATTGCAAGTTAAAACTCTCCCGAATTTATCTTCTTGGGAGGTTCATAATATATAATTATAGACACCTTTTAAAGAAATGTCGTTAATTAAACTACAAAAAATACCATTTTGTGATATTTAAAGTTTCTGCTGGAATGCCTGTTACTACATCAGTGGTGAACATCAAAATTTATACTTAATCTGATGGGCGGGGAAACCCCGCCCCTACTTGCGTACTGCTTGTACCAACTCAGTACAAGCACGGTAGAAAATGCTGACATCCATCCCCAATCCAATGTACTGAATTCCAGCATCTATCCACTGCTTGGCGGTTTCTGGATTGTCAGTGAATGTACCCACGGCTTTTCCAGTACTGCGGATTATACTGATACATTGCTGCATTAAATCAATGACCCTTGGGTCGCGCACCTGTCCGGGAATACCTAGGGACTGGGATAGGTCGTAGGGACCGAGAAAAATCACATCAATATGGGGGACGCTGACAATTTCCGCCAGGTTTTCTACACCCCGGATACCTTCAACGTGAATAACAACCAGAGATTCTGCGTTGAGCTGATCTGTAATTTGCGTTCCGGCTGAGGTATACATCCCCGCACGGGTACCAAAGGAAAGACCCCGCGCCCCAAGAGGACTGTATTTAGATGCTTTGACGCAAGCTTCGGCGTCCTCTTTAGTTTCAATTTGCGGTACTTGTACCCCAGCGCTACCAATATCCAGCGCTCGTTGAATCTGCGGTGCGTCATTCTTGCGGACGCGGACAACCGGCGCCAATCCCACACAGTCAGCAGCGCGACAGAGGTCTTCTGCAACTAATGTATGTAACGCTCCGTGTTCCATGTCAATAACTGCAAAGTCAAATCCTGCATGTCCGCAGATTTCAATAAACGCCGGATAAGCGCAATTCATAAACGGACCGATAACTACTTCACCACGCTTGAGCTTCTGTTTGAGTTGATTTTCTCGCATCTCAATAGTATAGCGCTAGGCTTTTAAGTCTAGCGCTATACTACTAGAGCCGTGTCTGTCTTTTCATAGCTAGGATAAAGATTTACTCCCCTTTCTTTATAGGGAAGGGGTTGGGGGTTAGGTCAACTGTGGTGCGATCGCTACCAAATCCAACGAGAATTGGAAGAAATATGGTGGACGACGCACTCTACTAGCGCTGGATCTGCAAACGCAACAATTAGTTGTTATCAAAGTCCTGACATTTAATGATGAATTTCGCTGGGGTGACTTGAAACTCTTTGAAAGGGAAGCGGAAACTCTCAAAAGCTTTATTGGTTAGGGGAAGAACTCAGCGATTTCTTGGGTATTCCAATTACTAAGGTATAGCCTAAGATTAATAGGAATAAAGCTGCGTGTCACACATAATTATCATTTTTTGTTTGTAGTAAGGACTGTCTTCCCTTTCAAATGAGGACGCGCATTCCTCACTAGAAACTTAAGATAATATGCCAGATGCGTAATACCATTTCACCAAATTCGCGATACCTCAAAATCTACGTAGGGGTAAGGCATTGCCTTACCCCTACCCATCCATTTGTATCATGATATAAGTGAAACGGTATAAGTCCTGATTCATTGTATATTTACTGGGTACGATTCACCCTGTAATTATGGACTTGCTTTATCGCTACCCAACACTTTATCCTGGTATACTCCTACGTCGCTACAAGCGCTTTTTTGCTGATATTGAACTCACAACAGGAGAAGTAGTTACAGCCCATTGTCCCAATACCGGACCGATGACTGGGGTGTGTATTCCGGGAAATCCGGTGATGGTTTCCTTTAGCGATAACCCTAACCGCAAACTTGCTTACACCTGGGAAATGATTCAGCTAAACGATACAAAACCGACTTGGGTAGGGGTAAATACGGCTTTACCAAATCGCGTTGTGAAGCTAGCTTTAGAGAAATATTTATTTCCGGAGTTAGGGAAGTATAACCAAATTCGTGCCGAAGTTCCCTACGGAAAAGATAAAAAAAGTCGGGTAGATTTTGTGTTGATGGGTAGCGAAGAGAAGCCCCCGATTTATATTGAAGTCAAAAATACAACTTGGGCAATGGGGAATTTGGCATTATTTCCTGATACCGAAACTACACGGGGACAAAAACATCTGCGGGAGTTAATGGCTCTTTTACCCCACAGTCGGGCGGTGATGTTATACTTCATCAATCGTGGAGATTGCACCTGTTTTGCCCCTGGTGATACTGCCGATCCGATATATGGACAACTTTTGCGAGAAGCGATCGCTCTGAGTTTAGAAGTCTTACCCTGTCGCTTTGAAATCACTCCGGAAGGGATTCGTTATTTAGGTTTGGTAGAATGTAAATTTACTTAGGGATTGCGTCTGGCAATACACATAATCGATTGCGCTGCCGCGATAGTATCAGGATTAATACCAGATAGCCATTGACTTAATCTAAACTTCCACGGAGAACTACCAATCTCTCCCCTAAGCACCTCCGCACCAAGGTTATGATTGTGAGGAAACAGTTGAACTTTAAAGCCTAGGGGTTCCAAAACTTGATAATAAAGGTCTTGTGTGATTCCGTCCCCTGGTCTTTGATTGTGAACCTCGGTTTTCCACCGGGCTTTTCGCTTGTCGGGAGCGATGTAATATTTGCTGCCCAACAGATTATAGAATGGGTATTTAATATCGCGTAACAATATACCCAACCCTTTAAATTTCCAAGCGCTGCGCTGGGTGTCTTGGTCAGTAAATAACAATCCACCGGGGCGAACTATACGTGCAGCTTCTGCTAAAATTCTCCCCATATCATCACAATGGTGAAGGGTGGCATTAGCAACTACGATATCTGCAAAACCATCCTTGAACGGCAGGTGATGGGCATCTGCTAAAATGGGTGTGTAGCCAATCTCACGAGCCATTTTAAGTCCGCCAAGGGAAACATCAACCCCAATTAGCAGTTTGGGTGAACCACCAACGGTTGCATAGACATTTCCCGGACCGCAACCGATATCAACCACAATTTTACCATCCCAACTACCCATTGCTGCTTGCCAGCGTTCCCGGAAGGGTTGACTGCGATGGTCGTCTTCAAAGTATTCTCTAGCCCATTGCGGATGCCCAAAAAAGTAGCTGTTGGCTTCCATCCCTTTGGTATAAATGGGAATTGGGCAGCTAGGTATATCCCCTTCCCAATTAACCTGAGCATCATCAGCCAGATATGTTTCTAAGGCTGAAGTTAGAATAGTATGCATTTTGACTCCTTTACGTTTCTCAACCAAAGCAAATGTATTAAATAATACATTTGCTATCTCAATGTAATTTCTATACCAAGTATAGTTTTATTGAATACTCAGTAGAATGAAAAATATTTAAACCAGAATAAAGATGGCTTAAATTGTAGATAAGTAATGGATAAAAAATAGGGTCAACATCCGAGAAAAAACGTATTTTTCCAAATACGGGAAAACTAATGAAAAAAAATTCCGGAAAGTTCTGCGATTTATAGAATAAGTATATATTTTTCCAGGTAAGTTAGATAGAATTAACTAAGTATTATTCTGGAAGAATAAACTGAAAATTAGCAAAAATGTTTATCCGCTAATCCCTGGAAAAAAATCAGAATCTCCTAAAATTTAGCAATGATAATTATCATCATGGGTGTCTCTGGTTCCGGTAAAAGCACCATCGGAAAAATGCTAGCGGAGTCACTGCACTGGGAATTTACTGATGCTGATGCTTTCCACTCATCAGAGAATATCAACAAGATGAGCAGTGGTATTCCTCTGGATGATAGTGACAGGATACCGTGGCTGCAAGATTTGCAAAGAGCGATCGCCGCTTGGTTGCAAGTCAATAAAAATATAGTGCTAGCTTGTTCAGCCCTGAAAGCCAGCTATCGCCAGTTTCTTGTATTGGATGAGGAACGCATCAAACTGGTGTATCTGCGGGGTAGTTTGGAAGTGATTACACAACGTCTTCAAAACCGTCAAAATCACTTTATGAGTGAAAAACTACTCCAAAGCCAGTTTGATGCCCTGCAAGAGCCTGAGAATGCTATCTGCGTTGATGTTTGCGAAGCACCGCAGGTAATTGTGCAGCACCTTAGAGAAGCCTTGGGGATTTAGCAGAGTTGATGGGAAGCGAGAAACTCTTCCACTTCACTAGCGCTAGGTTGAGAAGCTATGGCGCCTGGTTTAATAGTTGTCAAGGCTCCTACTGCACTGGCATAGGTGACTATTTGTTTAGCAGTCTCCGGATTGCTCAAGCTGTGGATACCCTTTTGGATTAACTGGTGAATCAACCCAGCTAAGAAACTATCCCCGGCACCGGTGGTATCAACTACGGGGATGGAAAAAGCTGGTAATTTACCTTCGTTCTCCCCCAAACAATAGCCACAACCATTTTCCCCATCTGTCACCAGTACACCTTCGACGCTATCGAGGCGGTAAGTGATTGCCCCGGCATCGCTGGTATCAAATAGCCATTCTGCTTCTTCTTTGGCGAGTTTGACAAAATCGACTTGCTTAAATAATCCTTTAATAGTGTCGCGAGCGGCTTCAGCGTCACTCCAAAATACCGGACGCCAGTTGACATCGAGTATTACCTTAACATCGTACTGTTCCGCTAATTTTAAGGCGCGACGTACAGCAGCGCCACTTTCGGGATAGGCTAATTCCAGAGTACCCAACACTAGAAACTCTGCCGCTTCAAATAACTGCTGGGGTAATTTATTGGCTTGTAGGCGAGTATCAGCAAATTCGCTGGTGTCGTACTTACCAAACCCCGCAAAACTGCGATCGCCTGTTTCGGAACGCACAACATACACTTGTCTGGTTGGTGCTGTGGGGTGGCGCTGCAATCCAGTAATATCCACAGCCTCTTGTGTTAATAGTTTTACTAGTTCGTTCCCAGGTGCATCTTCACCAACGCAGCCGACAAATCCCGCTGAAGTACCCAACTTCACCAAAGCACAAGCGACGTTAGCTGGGGCACCACCTGGGTAAGGAGTCCAAGATTCTACTTCTTCTAATTTGCGCCCTAATTGGTCGGCTAGACAATCAAATAAAATTTCGCCTAAACAGATAACGCGAGGATCGATCATTGGTTTAGCCATTAGTCATTAGTCATTAGTCATTAGTCATTAGTCAGGGGTCATTAGTCAAGGGTCATTACCCATTACCTTAGTCTTGCTAATTTACTAATTTTTAATTGCTGATTGTTTTTCCCACTAATAATCAGCCAAAAGGCAGAGGAAAAAAGGCTGATAAGTGCTAGACCTTTACCAGTCTCTGGGTTTAAAAAAAGTATTTAAAGATACAAAAAAACTATTTACTTGCTTCTGCTGCTAAGTTCTGCCATAACCGTATAGGTAGGAATACGATAGATGCTGACATCTAAAACTGTGGTACAGCAAAGAATCTTCTAGAATTGAAGAGGTGAAATGAGTACATTTACTAAGGAACTAAGGAACAGAAAAGTGATGGCTGCCGGTGAAACTCAAACTCCTGTTACGCTTTCAGATAGAGAATTGCAAATTATCGACTTGGTGGCTGCTGGCTTGACCAACCAGGAAATTGCCGAAAAGTTGGAAATCAGCAAACGCACGGTGGATAACCACATTAGCAATATTCTCACCAAAACTGCAACTGATAATCGTGTGGCACTTGTCCGCTGGGCATTACAGTGGGGTAAAGTATGCCTAAACGATGTCAACTGCTGCAGGTTGCCCAATATCAACGATGAAACCGTATCCTGAGTCAGCAGTGGGGATGTTCCTAGCGAACGTCTGTACAACAGTCAGCAGTAGGGAGGTTCCCTAGGGACATCTGTACAACAGTCAACTGTAAAAATTTTACTATTGACTACTGGCTGATGACTAATCACTACTGACTAATAAACAAAAATTTGCAACAATCCACGGGCATAAACGCTACAGTTGAAACAAATCTCTGTTGCTCCATAGGCTGGTGGAGCAGTTCTGCCATGACAACCTCTGCTAATTGTCAGACTAGTGAGTCTTATTTTGACTTCTTTGGCTTGGATTTTACTGCGCCTCAACCTACACAGGATGCCGATTTAATCAGGCACCTGGCGTTTATCCCTGGGTTGAAAGAAATCTTAATGCTGCGGCAGGTTCATGCTTTAGAACATGCTACAGTTTGGATTCTAAGCGAACTCAAGGGTGCTATACCCACAGGGTCGTCAACCACTTCTCAGGTAGATGATGAATTACTGGGTGGGTTGTCTACCGAACAGGGATTTTACCTGTATGGCGATGTGAATATTAATGATTTACGACGTGCAGTCCCCAGAGCCTTAAATCGCGTCACCAACGGACAATGGCACTTAGCTGTCCATCCTCGCTGTGGTACTAACGTATCCGTAGGAATGTTGTTGACCGCAGGTTTAGCGGTGGGTGTCCATTTGTTGCTACCACGAGGACCCATCGAGCAACTGGTAGGTTTGGGTTTAGCGGCTACTACCGCAGCCCAACTTACCCCAGACTTGGGTGTATTGGCTCAAAAGTATGTGACTACCGCTATTCCCTTTAACTTGGCTGTAGAAAGTATTACACCGACGCGCGATGTTTGGGGACGACAAGCACATTTTGTGAAGGTACGGTGGCAGGATTAGGGCATTGGGCATTGGGCATTGGGCATTGGGCATGGGTAATGGATAATGGGTCATAGGGCATTGGGCATTCCCTAATCCCCAGTCCCCTGTTACGATAAATAACTTAACAAAGCTTTGTGGAGTCGCACTCAGATAGTAGAGTGTAATCAATTAGCCCTAATATCTTGGCAATTGATAACAAAAAGGGAAATAACTCATGGTTCAACGTGGTTCTAAAGTACGTATTCTGCGTCCTGAATCCTACTGGTATCAGGATTTAGGAACCGTTGCTTCTATCGACCAAAGCGGTATCAGATACCCTGTAATCGTGCGTTTTGATAAGGTAAATTACGCTGGCGTCAACACCAACAACTTTGCTTTAGGTGAAGTTGTGGAAGTTGAAGCTCCCAAAGCTAAGGCGAAAAAGAAATAGGGTGAGACTCGCTCTGGCTCTTTGTTAGCCTGTGGCTGGCAATCATTTGTTTTTTACATGCCTGAACTTCCTGAAGTCGAAACAGTCCGACGGGGGTTGAATCAAATCACCCTCCGTCAGGAAATTACGGGTGGGGATGTCCTGCTTCATCGCACCATCGCCTACCCTTTTTCTGTAGATGAATTTATGGCGGGTCTACAGGGGTGTGCGATCGCCCAGTGGTACCGACGCGGTAAGTATTTATTAGCGGAACTCACCATCGAGGACAAGCCAGACAAGGAGGACAAGCCAGACAAGGGGGACAAGCCAGACAAGGAAAATTCTCCATTACCCATTACCCATTACCCATTACCCATTACCCATTCCCAAAATACCGCTGGCTGGCTGGGTGTCCACCTGCGGATGACGGGACAGTTGTTGTGGGTAAATCCCGATGAACCGTTACAAAAACACACGCGGGTAAGGTTATTTTTTACCGGAAATCGAGAGTTACGCTTTGTAGACCAGCGCACCTTTGGGCAGATGTGGTGGGTGCCACCAGAGGTAGCTTTGGAAACTGCAATCACAGGGTTGGCGAAGCTGGGTTTAGACCCGTTTGTGCCAGAATTTACCGTTGATTATTTAGTTGAAAAATTCCACAACCGCCGCCGTCCAATTAAAACTGCTCTGCTAGACCAGGCGATAGTGGCGGGTATGGGCAATATTTATGCAGATGAAGCGCTATTTTTGAGTGGGATATTACCACAAACATTCTGTGCAGATTTAAACAGAGAACAAATTACAAAATTGCGCGATGCGATTATTCAAGTGTTACAAAATAGCATCGAAGCAGGGGGTACAACCTTTAGTAATTTTTTAAATGTGCATGGTGTGAATGGCAACTATGGGGGAGTTGCTTGGGTATATAACCGCACTGGAGAACCCTGTCGGGTTTGTGACACACCTATTCAACGTATAAGATTGGCGGGACGTTCCAGTCATTATTGTTCCCAATGTCAACGATAAGTAAATTCAAAATACAAAATTAAAATTCCCGCCTAGCCTGGAAAAGAAGTGTCAACGTAGAGGTATACCAACTAAATCCACATTGGGAGACCTACAAGTCCGCAATCAAGGGAATCCTAGTCCAAGAGCCGATAACAGCAGGATAAAATGCTCATAAACCCATCTATAGGACTCAAAAGAGCAATTTTATGGCAATCAAAAAAGGCGACATGGTGCGTGCTGTGCGGGAAAAGTTGGAAAACAGTCTCGAAGCACAAGCTAGCGATTCTCGCTTCCCTGCTTATTTGTTTGAAACTAAAGGCGAAGTCTTGGATATCAAAGGTGATTACGCTTTGGTTGTGTTTGGTAGAGTACCAACTCCCAACATTTGGTTGCGTGTGGATCAGTTGGAACCTTTCCAGTAACTGAAATTTAATCTTTTATAACTGTATGCTATATTCCCCTTCCTCCCCGCTTCTGTGCCATTCTCCCCGTGTAACTGTCGTCGGTGCCGGTAGAGTTGGTAGTACCCTTGCTCAACGCATTGCGGAGAAAAATCTAGCAGATGTGGTACTCCTCGATATTGTCGAGGGAATGCCGCAAGGATTGGCACTAGATTTGATGGAAGCAAGGGGAATAGAGTTACATAATCGCAAGATTATCGGCACTAATGACTATGCTGATACCTCTGGTTCTGATGTGGTGGTAATTACTGCTGGGATTCCCCGCAAACCAGGGATGAATCGCGATGATTTGCTGAAAACAAATGCCAAAATTGTTGTGCAAGCAGCCAAGAATGCGATCGCTCATTCCCCAGGGGCAGTGTTAATTCTTGTGACAAATCCCCTGGATGTGATGACATATCTAGCATGGCAAGCTAGCGAGTTACCGCCAGATAGGGTTATGGGTATGGCGGGTGTCTTAGACTCGGCACGGTTCCAAACCTTTATTGCAATGGAATTGGGTGTTGCAGCCACTGATGTGGATGCAATGGTATTGGGTAGCCACGGTGATTTGATGGTACCTTTGCCCCGTTATGCTACCGTTAACGGTATCCCGATTACGGAATTGATGAGTGCAGAGACTATTGAGCGGTTGGTACAGCGTACCCGCAACGGTGGAGCAGAAATTGTGGAACTGATGAAGACTGGTAGTGCTTTCTTTGCCCCAGCTTCTGCTACCTCTAAGATGGTGGAATCGTTAATCCTGAATCAGTCGCGGTTGTTGCCAGTGACGGCGTATCTTGATGGACAATATGGCTTGAAGGATATTTTCATTGGTGTTCCCTGTCGCTTAGGATGCGGCGGTATCGGGAATATTTTGGAATTGAGTCTCTCGGATGGTGAGTTGGAAGCGTTGCACGCTTCCGCTGAGTCGGTACGGGGGAATATTAAGTTGGCGCAGTCGTTGTTGACAGGTGCGGGGGTTTGAGACGGTACAGAGCTTGTTGTGAAGCTACTGTTTGTTATTTTGACATCTTGCACCATTCTCAATTGGTTTCCTAACCCGCCTGGGACTGCAAGTCCCAGTCTAATAGCTGAAGTCCATTTTAATGGACTCATACCCAAATGAGAGTCGGATTTATCCGACTTTCGCTATAAGAGAGAGGTTTGCAACCCCAGACGGTTGTTGATTTTGGTGCTGCTATCAGTTTTCCCCCTAGCTGCAAAAAAGTCTGTAGTTAGGGGGATGCTTCTATGTAAAAATCTAAACTAGATATAGATAAAAATGATTCTCAAGCTGAAGGATGTATGCTGAAAATTTTTGCTTGAATTTTTATTTTTTTATCAAAAATATACGGGTGCATCTGTTATCTCTCTGCTTAATATAGTTAAAGCGAATTTTACAAGTCGCTTCATTGTGTGTTCCTACTCGGCTTCAAAAGCAGAGATAGCATCTGTGAAGCAGTTTTACACTAGCTCAAGTTACCGAAAGGATTAATATGTCATCGAAAACTACTGACAGCAAAGCTTCAGAAATTAATGAGGCTCAAGCTAAAACACGTGTGCTTCTGACTTTGTGGGATTTGGGGGGTAATGAGACCCCGGTTAAAAGAAGTGAATTAAATAATCGGATTGTACGGACAAAAGAGAAAGCAGCAGACTATAAAGCTGTATACGAGCAGTTGGAGAAGGATGGGGCTGTTACTCTTGCTACTAAGAATAGAGTAGTGAATGTTGCTCTCACGGAAAAAGGCTTGCAGATGCTGGGTGACGGGTTGAACAGCGATGATTTTGCCTTTGATGGTAATCAGGTCGGTACGAAGGTTGCCAATGCTTTGCTGAAGTGGATTCGGCAGATGGGTGGTGTGGTAGCTGCGACATCGGAAGGGGTTAAGACATCGGTAAATGGTACACACAGTGCTATTGAGTCTTACGACGAGTTTAAGCAAGTGGTGCTGGATGTGTATGACAAGCTCAACCAGAATTACAACTTGGATAATTTGGTGCCTATTTACAGAATCAGGAGAGAAATAGGCG
>JAYKJH010000167.1:0-15128 GCA_035285345.1 Nostocaceae cyanobacterium
TATAGCCAATCATATTCCTAATCTAGTTTAAAACATCTTAATTACAAATCTTAATCAAAAATGTAAAGTTTTTCCCGCTGTTGAGAATAGAGTCATTAAATTACGATTTGACAATACTTTCCAGGAATTGTACAATTTTCATAATCTCGGCGGCGTCTTACTAAATTCCAAAAAACCTTTATTTGTTACTTTTGTATCTAAAATACCGTTTAATTTTTTACTAAAAACATTGTTACTTAGTGATAAAAAATCTAGCTATACAAAAATTAACCTCAAAAATATGAAGGAAAGTAAAGCCAGTAGAGGTACAGTAGTTTAGTATTAAGCGTTTGCTATTCTTTGGGTTATAATTTCCAGGCTTGTATTAGAGAGACAGCTAAAAGTATTTTCTGCGGTCATCAAAATTGTGGTGTACTTAAGTCAGAAGATTTTGTAGAGTGGGTATTGCTTTTATCTTTGGACACAGATTCGCAGATTGTAGTGCAATCATCACCCTACTCTATCTAATGCTTACCAAAAAATTGGGTTTAAAGCCCCGTCCTTCGCTTGACGGCTTTTTCTTATTGCTGTTTGAGCCTAGAATCCCCGTCCCTTATAGGGCAGGGAGTGTGTCAACTTAGTCATCTAATTAAGGTTTTGTTATCAAAAACATTCCGACAGCAATCATGACACAACCAGCAGCAGTGTTTATGCCTTTTCTGATTTTGGAACTAATCAGTAATTTAGCTCTATCAGCCAGGAATGCATAACCAAGTTTTACCCCACCTACGGACAGTATAGTAATTGTTATAATTACGAGAGTATCAAAATAAGATATTTTAGATATATCAAGAAAAGCCGGAAAAAAACCAAGATAGAATAAGGTTGCTTTTTGGTCGCCTAATGTAATCAAAAGTCCAGTCATAAAACTGGACATTAAAGAGGACTTAACAACTTCTGACCTCTCCACATCCTGGGATTTTGACCTACATAATCCTATTCCCAGGAATATAATATAAGCTCCGCCAAGGTATTTTATTAAGAAGAATAGGCTTGCCATCGTTTCCACAAGCAGCGATAAACCCCAAATAGCTATCAGGATGAAAATGATGTCACCAACCACTATCCCGATAGTTGTGAAAACACCATGAATCAATCCAGATGTAGCCGATCTGGTGGAGACAGCCAAGACGCTAACGCTAGGAATAGCAGCCAGGACAATCATGGCACTACATAAGGCAACAATGCTGCTAAATGTCACTCGATTTTGGATTTTAGATTTGAGATTTTAGATGATCGCCATGCATGAATACAGTCCCGCTCTTATAAAGAATGTTAGAGAACTGGATTTTAGATTTGTATTTGAGCCATGAATAAATTCAGGGAATTCAGACCTGTGGAAATTTTAGATTTTTAATCTTTAATCCAAAATCCCAAATAGAAAATGCAGTCATACTGCTTTTTCTATTCTGTGAGTTTTGAGTTTAAGTAAATTTTTCACTTAAAACTCAAAACTCAATACAGACGGGATTAATCACACCTAGAACAAACTTCTCCTTCCTGACAGATATTTAGACAGTGGTGATGTCTTTCTCTTTGTCTGCCAGTATTTCGTCGATTTTAGCGGTGTATTTATTGGTGAGTTTTTGCAGCTTGTCCTGTTGATCCTGCCCTTCGTCTTCGGAAATTTCACTCGCTTTCTGCTGTTTGCGAATTGATTCTAGAGCATCGCGGCGGATGTTGCGAATAGCAACGCGCCCACTTTCGGCATATTTCTGGGCGAGTTTGACCAATTCTTTGCGGCGATCGCTCGTCAGTGGTGGAATATTCAGACGAATTGAGGAACCGTCGTTACTCGGTGTTAAACCCACATCCGATAGAGAAATCGCCTTTTCAATCAAGTTCAAGCTACTTTTATCGTAGGGTTGAATCATGATTGTACTGGCATCGGGGGTAGTAATATTTGCCAGTGATTTTAGAGGTGTTGGGGAGCCGTAGTACTCCACCATCACCTTATCCAACAAACTGGCGTTGGCGCGTCCGGTACGAATTGTATTAAAGTCCCGTTGAGTCGCCTCAACAGTTTTCTGCATATTACTCTCAGCTTCAGCTAATTTCACAAGAACCTCCCACAAGGGTGCCAATCGATTCTCCCATGACTGCTCGCCGGATGTTGCCCACCGTTGAGAGGTCAAATACGAGAATCGGGATATTATTTTCTTTGCACAAGGCAATGGCTGTACTATCCATCACCCGCAAATCTTTTGCCAATACGTGACCGTAAGTCAGACTTTGATAACGTTTAGCATCCGGGTAAATATGGGGGTCTGCATCATAAACGCCGTCTACCTTGGTAGCTTTAAAAATCACCTCAGCATCAATTTCTGCAGCCCGGAGCGCTGCAGTGGTGTCAGTGGTGAAGAAGGGATTTCCCGAGCCGGCTCCAAAAATCACCACCCTCCCTTTTTCCAGATGACGGATAGCGCGACGGCGGATGTAGGGTTCCGCGATTTCTTGCATGGCGATCGCAGTTTGAACTCGCGTTTGTACCCCCATGCGTTCTAGGGAATCTTGCAGCGTCATTGCATTCATTACCGTGGCAATCATGCCAATGTAGTCAGCGGTTGCTCTATCCATTCCCCCAGCCGCAGCCTTGACGCCGCGAAAAATATTTCCGCCACCTACGACGACGGCGATTTGAACCCCACTGGCTACCACCTCTGCTATTTCTGAGGTGATTTCGTGAACCACTTGCGGGTCAATTCCATAGCCCATGTTGCCCATCAAGGCTTCACCACTTAGTTTAAGTAAAACCCGTCGGTAATGTGTTCCCATGCAGTTCCGCTTTGTTAATTAAGTTGCAATTGCCTCCAATTTAAGATAACAGCACAGTGACGATCTGTCTCTAGTGACGCCAGATCAATGGCGTACCCACCGCATCGGTTTGGGTGGGGTTGATGGTTTTACCTGCTAAATGAGCCGCGATCGCATTTTTAAAGTCATGCAACCGGACTGCTTCTGGATGTTGGGGATTATCATCAATCCGTCCTTGATAGCAAACTACACCTTTAGCATCAATTAAGAAAGCCATTGGTGTTTTATCAGCCCCAAAACTCCGACTCACATCTTGAGTTGAATCCCACAGATAGGGAAAATTTATCTGGTGGGATTGGGCAAAACTCCTCATAGTATCCAAGCACTCTTGGGAATACTGGGTAGCGCAAGTGGCATTGATCCCAATCAAGGTAAATTTTTGTGAGCCAAACTCCGATTGAATGTTTTTCAGCCGCTCTAGATACAAATGGACGTAAGGACAGTCATTGCTGATTGAGACTACCCCCACTGCCCGGAACTTTTCTAAATAACGGCTTAAATGGTGGACTTGATTATCAATTCCAGGCAGTTCAAAATCTGGTGCATAACTGCCTATAGGAGTGCCAGTTTGTTCTAGTAGGGTCATGTGTGCTGAAGGAACAAAACAACAGGAATCTAGCTTGATTATTACATTACTATTTACAGCAACTTTTGGTAAATCCCTGGTAATTGATGAGTTTATGAACTAAGGAGAGATTAGTAAATTGTAAAACCACTGAATTGATTTTGAAGATATTTTTCTTACATCCTCTAAGATGCCATGTATTATTTCTATCTTATCAACCGAAACTTATCTAGGTTTACTAATCTAGGCTGTTAGTTTTGTCGTTGACGCTGACCGGAGCAAAATTGTATCTATTGATTCATTTGATTGATTTGGATGGTTTACAACCACCAAACCCTCCTAGAGACGAGAATAGACCGCGACGTCACCTCTATAGAACCCATCCCAACTAACGATAGAAAGCAATATCTCGAACTGGCAAAAGTTTCGCCGGTAATTTTCAAAATTTTGGGGTGTTGAAGCATCTGGGTATGAATCACAGAGCCGATCATCTCCTTATCGGCACAAGGTTTCTAAAATAACTTAAATTATCGAGAGTCAGACGAGAAAATCATCCCGCTTTCTGGAGGGACGCCAATTTTTTCAATGTAACTCCATTGTAAGTTTTGCGGTGATACTTTAATTTATTTGTGCTATTTTTTACTTTTTTTTAGATGAGTGTTAATTATAGTTTGAATAATATCACTAGTAAAAATACCAAAAATTAGTATCAAAAATATCCAGATAACTGCGGATAAATGATTGAATATGCTTATTGGTAAGGTACACAGTCAAAAAAAATTTGTAAAATAATTACCTAAATATCATTGTTATTAGAGGCAGTATCACAGTTAAGTAGGAACAGGAGAGTAGAAGCTGGTGAGCAAATTTCCGAAAATAACCGTAAAAACTACATAGTTGGTGAATTGTAATCCAGATAACACTCAGCAACCGATTAGGAACAACTCTTTACGCAAAAATTAAATAAAACCTTTGTAAATTTACGTAAGATAAACAACAGTAGCGTTTAGGAATCACAAATCAGCATTTGCTATGACCTCCTTTCCCTCAACGGCGGAGCTTCCTGCCAGTAAAACTTGGACTTGGCAAGGGTTCAGTATTTACTACCAACATCAAGGCAACAGTGGACCTGCGGTAATTCTCTTGCATGGTTTTGGTGCTTCGTGCTATCACTGGCGGAAAAATATACCAGCGCTAGCCCAACACTGTCGTGTTTATGCAATAGATTTGATTGGCTTTGGTGGTTCTGCTAAACCAAAACCGGGGGAGGAGATGTCGTACACCTTTGAGACTTGGGGACAGCAAGTTGCAGATTTTTGTCGGGAAGTCGTGGGTGAAGCGGCTTTTTTAGTCGGTAATTCGATTGGTTGTATTGTGGCGATGCAAGCAGCGGTCAGCAACCCAGATATAGCGCTAGGAGTTGCTTTGCTCAACTGCTCCTTACGGCTGTTACACGACCGCAAACGCGCTTCTCTTCCTTGGTATCGACGCTTAGGAGCGCCGTTGCTGCAAAACATACTGTCAATTAAGCCTGTAGGTGATTTCTTTTTCCAACAAATTGCTCAGCCAAAAACAGTACGTAAAATCCTCCTACAAGCCTATGCTAATGCGGAGGTGGTGACAGACGAGTTAGTAGATATGCTGATAACTCCAGCACGCGATCCAGGGGCTGTGGCTGTTTTTCTGGCTTTTACTAATTATTCCCAAGGTCCCTTACCAGAAGACCTCTTACCACTACTACCCTGTCCAGCAATTATTTTGTGGGGAAGTGCTGACCCTTGGGAACCAATTGAGTTAGGTCGAGAATTAGCTAACTACCCCCAAGTGCTAAAGTTTGTCCCGCTGGAAGGGGTAGGGCATTGTCCTCAAGATGAAGCACCGCAATTGGTGAATCTGATTTTAAAAGACTGGATTACCAAACAACAAGGAGTAATTCCTAATTCCTAATTGATCATCATGAACTGCTGCCAACAAAGATAGAAAGCGCGGGGTACGTGGAAACACCCTTTCCACTTCCCACCCTTAAGATTCAACAATACTTCCCCACGGCGATTTAAATATCCAAACCACTCACCATATTCAGCATCAGCAAAGTGAGACCATGCATAATCGTGGAGTTTGTGATACCAGTCCCGACAAGCCTGACGACCCGTCAGACGATAACCCATAGCCAATGCCACTAACGATTCTAAATGCACCCACCAGAGTTTTTGGTCCCATTCCAGTTGCTGTGGGGGATGACCTTCCGCATCCATAAAGTAATATAAACCCCCGTATTCCCTATCCCAGGCAAAATTCAGGATATTTAGCACCACATCAACAGCTTGGTTAATGGTTTTGCTATCGTGGCGACGCTGTGCGATGTCCATAATAAACCACATGGCTTCAATACCGTGACCAGGGTTAATTAGACGGCCGTCAAAACAATCAAGGTGGGAACCATCTGGAGCGACATTTTCATAGATTAATCCCCTTTCCTGGTCGAGAAAATCAGTCATCACTTCCTGAACTGTCATATCCAGGACTGTTTCCAGAGTCTCTTGTGACAGCAACCATGCCATTTCCAGGGTGAGGTTAGCTAAAATCATCGGCACAGCCAAGGCTTTCAGCCCACGAGTACCGGGATAGGTTTTGTTATATTTACCCTTGGGATTATCCCGACGACGCAAAACATTGTTGTAAGCTTGGATTGCCACATCTTTTGCCCATTCTTCACCACCAGCAAGGGCATATTGACTAAAAGCCATTGCCGCGAAACAATCAGAGAAGATATTGTAAGGCTGAACCAGTGGCTGACCGGAACGGGTAAGGGCAAAGTACCAGTTACCTTCAGCGTCTCGACCGTTTTGAGCCAGAAATTTTGCACCATTGTCAGCAACTTCCAGCCAGTTAGGGCGTTTTTCTAGTTGATTGTAAAGCAGGGAAAAAGTCCACAGTTGACGGTTTTGCAGCCAGATAAATTTATCGGTATCGTAAACCTTCCCTTCGCGATTCAGACAGGTAAAATAGCCGCCATATTCCCAATCTATCGAGTGTTTTTCCCAAAAGGGAAGCACATCTTCCAGGAGTGCGTTTTTGTAAACAGCAGCTAGGGCTGTGAAGTCGGACTGAATCATCAATAATTTACGAAATAGGAATCATTTCTGCTAGCCTGAGACCTTCTCCATCATAAATCAAACAAATACGCAAATAATTCTCTGGTTTGTAGGGCATTTTTTCAGCCCACTCAATAGCAACTATTCCGAGAGGAACTTCCACACCTTCCCAGTAATTTTCTAAATTCAATGCTGCGACTTCTGGGGGTTCTAAGCGATATAAATCAAGATGGTAGAGGGGAATGCGTCCTGATGGGTATTCGTTAATTAATGTGAAAGTCGGACTGACAATCGGGTCTGTAATACCTAAACCCTCACCAATACCTTGTACAAGAGTGGTTTTACCAGCACCTAAGTCACCTTCGAGTAAGATTACACTACCAGCAGCCAGAGTTTGACCGAGAGTTACCCCCCAGCGTCGTGTCGCATCTGCATCTGCAAGAGAAAGTTTCATAATTGGTCAGCACACATGGATAACACGGATACACGGATGAAATCTCCCATGCTCTATTCCCTATTCCCTATTCGCCATGCCCCATGCCCTATTTTCCCATACCCTGGTGGGCGCCACTGTACCAGCGAAATAGAACTTTTGCTAGCCGTTGGGGGTTGTGACGGACGCGAGCAGTTTCATCTTCATACATAACATTAGCCAAGACAATGCGTCGTCCGAGTTCAGCTACGGCTTCGCGATCCAGGTAGACGGGGTGGGAACCTTCTTGAGCGTAGCGGATGAGTGATTGGGCAGAGGGGACTTTTTTGTGGACTAGTACGGCATTAAATAACCGTTTACCACAGATTTTATCGAGCGCACGAATGTGGTCTGCAACTGTATAACCTTGGGTTTCTCCCGGCTGGGTCATGACATTGCAGACATAAATGCGTGGTGCTAAAGATTCAGCGATCGCGTTGGCAATTTCTGGGACTAATAAATTCGGAATGATGCTGGTATAAAGGCTACCAGGTCCAATAATAATGTAATCTGCCTCTTGGATTGCTTTAATCACTGCTGGTAAGGCCGGGGGTTTTTCTGGGGTACAGCCTATATCAATAATTGTACCACCTGCTTTAGTAATGTTAGATTCACCTTCAATCCGGCGACCGTCGGCTAACTCTGCCCACAAACGAACATCGCTGAGGGTGGCTGGTAGGACTTGTCCCCGCACAGCTAGTACTTGCGAACTAGCAGCAACGGCGCGTTCCAAGTCCCCCGTAATTTCACTCATTGCCGTGAGAAATAAATTACCAAAACTATGACCAACCAAGCCATCACCAGCTTGAAAGCGATATTGAAATAGTTCAGTTAACAGTTTTTCTTCATCCGCTAGAGCTGCTAAACAGTTACGGATGTCTCCTGGGGGTAGGACACCAATTTCTCTTCGTAACCTTCCAGAAGAACCACCATCGTCCGCGACAGTGACAATGGCGGTAATATTAGCGCTATAGGTTTTTAACCCTCGTAGCAGCGTAGAAAGTCCCGATCCACCACCCACTACGACTATTTTCGGACCACGGTACAAGCGACGGTGAGCCAGCAGTACATCAATCAGTTCCTCTTCACCTTTTGGTCTGAGTACGGAGGTAATCGAACCCACAGTCCGGGTTTGTCCCCAAAGAATTAACAACAAACCCCCCAGCAACACCAGAGGTCCGCTGATATAGTTGGGTAGAAAGCTGGCGATCGCTCCCAAAACACTTTCCAGGAACTGAATAGCAAAGAAAATAGGCGTTAGCTTAATCCAGATTGCTAATCCCAAACTGGTGAGTAGCACACCAGAAGCGCTGATTAGCAACCAGCGTTTTACAGATATCCCCGGTGATAACCACTTGAACCACTGACTAACCCTATGGGGAGTAAGGCTACGCGATTCCTGTTGTAGGACATGGAGAGCTTGCTTAAGTAACCCATTTGACATAACTTTTACCGAGAAGAAGGATAAATAAGACTTAACAGCAAATGTACACCACTTAGCTTAAATGCCAAGTGTGGAATGATTACAGTTTAAATACGACCCTCTAAAAAACGCATCGGCAGATTTGCGACTAGGGTAAACTCTTATGAAAAATCTGAAAATAAGATAAAGATTTTAATTTATTAACTTTAAATATGATTAAAAAGAGCGGTTTCATGTATTAAATGAACCGCCCTAGTGTTTTGACTATCATCGTAAGCTATTGTTGGTTATTGAGGTAAGGAGGCAGCAGAGTCAATCTTGTAACTACCAAGAATTTTTTCCAGTTCTGGCTTCAGTCTATCAAATTGCTCTTCTGGTACAAGGTCAGTGATGATAGAGACTTTATTGCCGTGCTGTTTGATGAAGCTATTGCCCACAAGTTTACCTGTAAGGCCATCGATTGTAACTGTGTGGCTCCAACTAATCCGCACTACACCACCATTCAGTAGCGCTGGTTTACTCATGGTGAATCCTGGTTGCGAACCAACCCATAGCTTAATAGTCTTCCTCAAAGCCAAGCTCAACTGTTGCTGGCTCCTCTCACCCTCTACCCCGAAGACATTCACTTGAATAAAGGCATTTCTGGTGGAGTCTTGCCATTGTATAATGGCCTCGCCTGAGTCTGTCTTATCCTTGAGAGTCCATCCTTCGGGAACGTTGATGGAGAATAAACCAGTGTTGTAGGTGTAGGTTTCCAGGTTGGCGATTTCAACTGGTGCAAATTTCCTCGTGGAAGATTCGGTCGTGGGAGTATTAATTGGTGTAGGCTCGCTTCTGGGAGCAGCCGATATACTGGGAGTAGGTGTCTGAGTCAGTTTAGACTGGGATTTAGATTTATCACCTGCCATCACACCAATCAAGGCCAGCAAAAAGAATAAACCAAACAGGCTGGAGTAAACAATTACACCTGCTTTTGCCCAAGACCTTTGATGTGCTTTAAATTGTGCAACACTTTCCCATTTGCGACTTCTCCAAGCCCAGACGTTACCTTGTATACCCAGTATAAAGGGCATAGGTAAACCCATGTAGGGAATCCAGGCGATGAGTCCAACCCAGACTTGGTTTGTGATACTCCATATCGGTGATAGGAGAAATGCACCCCAGTTCCAGCCTTGGATTTCTGGCGGCACTGGTTTAGATGTATCAAATGTGCCGTAACCGCTATCGTAATTTATCGGGGAATAGGGGGGAGTAGAATTGGAAATGGGTGAGATGTACTGGGGTGGGTTGCCACCAGAAGAGATGCTGGTTGGTGGTAGGTTAGGTGTAGTTGCGGGAACATAACCACCGGAATTAGTTTGCAAAGCATTCAGCATTTCTCTAGCGCTAAAGTAGCGATCGCTAGGAGCGTAAGCCGTAGCTTTATCCAACACAATCCTTAATGATGGACTGACATGCATGGCGTATTCATGCCAGAGAATGTTACCAGTTCTAGGGTCGGTGGGTAAATCCAGTGGTGTCTTCCCGGTCAGCAGATAAATCATCGTCAATGCCAAGCTGTACAGGTCGCTGCTGTAAACTGGTCTACCTGCAGCTTGTTCGCTAGCCATAAAACCAGGAGTACCAATGACCACTGAGCTAGTAGAATTCCCTTGAGAATTCACTATTGTACCCATAGATTCCCGCACAGCACCGAAATCGATTAACACAGGTTTACCATCGGTTTCGCGGAAAATTATATTATCTGGCTTGATATCGCGGTGGATAATCTGAATGCTATGGACACACTCTAAAACTGACAGTAAACTCTTGAGAATTTCCTTAACTGCACTTTCGCTGAATGCACCTTCTTTTTCTACTTTTTCTGTGAGAGTTTTGCCCTCAATGTACTCTTGGACTAAATAAAACTCCCCATTTTCCGAAAAATACTCATATAATTTCGGAATTTGGTCATGTCTATTTCCTAAATCTTCCAAAATCACTGCTTCTCTGTGAAACCTGTCCTTCACCATCTGGTAAACCTGGGGATTGTTTGTCACAGGTTTAAGTTGTTTAACTACGCGACGGGGACGTGAAGGTAAGCCAGAATCTTCTGTCAGAAAAGTCTTCCCAAAACCTCCCTCTCCTATAACTCTGACGATTGTGTAACGATGATTTAAGAATTGCTGTAGCATGGAATTAAATCTCCTGAATAGCTTTTAATTACCACCCAATATTCATTAACATCAAATCCAGGAAGAATTTCGTAAATCCAGAATATTTATTTATGTTGCGTAGTTATAAGCAGGTAATATCAAGGATTTTGCAACTGCCATTAACCTGACAGACCCTGACAAATCCAGGTTAACACCAGGAAAAAGACAACCGCACGCCACAGGACAAGATTTAATGATATATAAGATACCAGCCACTTTCTTCCGAGGAGAAATTTGTGGTGGGAGCTTAACTTAAATTGAAAAATGTCAGGGATTTGTCACTATTATTTATCAAAATTTGGGTAATTTTACATAAAATTTAGCAAAATATAACATTGCTGCTAACTTAAAAACATGGTTAAAGTTTCCGAAATTTGTGAGATTAAACTTGAGATTGACATAATAGTCCCCGTCCTTAAGGACGGGGACTATTATGTCGTAATCAAATTATTATTTCTCTAACCACCTATGGGGAGTTGCTACAATGAGTAACGGGTTGCTGCGACTGGTGTCTTTTAATGGTGTTGCTGTTCCCCAAGAACATTCTTTCTCGCTAGATAATACTGCTGAAGTTTTAATTGGACGCGACCCCAATTGCCAAATAGTCCTGGATGGGAATTTTTATGGTATGGTTTCCCGACGTCATGCGGTGATTCGCCCATCCCGGTCACCTGATGGCAAAATTAGCTTTGTAGTCTGTGATTTAAATAGTGCCAATGGGACTTATTTAAACGGAAAAAGATTACAGGGGTGTCAGGAATTGCAGGGGAGCGATCGCGTGACTCTGGGGAGTGACGGTCCGGAATTTATCTTCCAATACCAATTAGCACCACAAACATCTCCTGTAACACCAATCTCCACTGCAAGTCCGACTCAATCGAGTGAAACCAGTATTTTTGACCTGTTGCCGATTTTTTCGCCGGAAATCATCGAAAATTTAACTCGCAAAGCTTATCTGATACCGGGAATTGTGACGGTGATATTCGTTGTCTTGATGTTTATTACCGTTGGTGAACCAAAACTTAATCAATTGCTAGTAGCAACTTACATCGGTGTCGGAGCCTACTACTTTATTTATCGCTTGTGTGGTAAGCATAAACCTTGGTGGTTGCCGGTTGTTGCTTCTCTAGCTTGTATGCTGCTGTTGGTAACTCCCGTATTTGGTGTATTTGTGTTTGTATTTCGGCAAGTTTTACCAGGAGGTGTACCCGACGCTCGCACCAGTGTCCCCTTACCTATTTTGTTTGTCAATTTCTTCTTTGGTGCGGGGTTGCTAGAGGAATTACTCAAAGCACTACCAGTGATTATAGCATATTTCATCGGCAGGAGGCTTTCTTCTCCAGCACGGGAACGCATCGGCGTTTGGGAACCACTGGATGGAATTTTACTAGGTAGCGCTTCTGCTCTTGGCTTCACCCTGTTGGAAACCCTAGGACAATATGTACCGCAAATTACCGCAAATGTGGCTACAGAATATGGGGGTGGCGCCGGTGCCCTAGTGGGTTTGCAACTGCTGATTCCGCGAATTTTAGGGTCTGTAGCGGGACATATGGCTTGGAGTGGCTGGTTTGGATATTGCATTGGCTTGAGTGTGCTGAAACCTACTAGACGCTGGCGAACATTAGCAATAGGTTATGTAAGTGCCGCAGCCATCCATGCTTTATGGAATACTACAGCAAGTGTAAGTCCATTGCTGTTGGTGGTAGTTGGGGTGTTGTCTTATGCATTTTTGACCGCAGCTATTCTCAAAGCGCGGACTATATCACCAACCCGCAAACAAAATTTTGCTACTCGCTTCCTTTGAGCCAGGATTTCAATCATGGGGTCAATCAGTAATGACCAATCACTAATGAAACGAATTTTAGGACTAGATCCAGGGTTAGCGAGTTTAGGATTTGGGGTGATTGAATTTGAACCAAATCCTAAAAAGACACAAACTAATACAGTAACATTACTGGATTTTGGTGTCATCAGCACACCAGCGAATCAGGATATAGGACAGCGGTTGTGTACGATATACGATGATTTACACACCATTATCGACCAGTTGCAGCCGAATTTGGTGGCGATAGAGAAGTTCTTTTTTTACCGCATGGCAAATACTATCCTGGTCGCACAAGCGCGGGGTGTGGTGATGTTAGTCTTAGCCCAGCATAATTTACCTGTGGTCGAGTTTACCCCAGCCCAAATTAAACAGGCATTAACGGGTTATGGAAATGCAGATAAGTATGATGTCCAGCAAGCCGTAGCGCGGGAGTTAGAGTTAGATTATATTCCCAAGCCAGATGATGCGGCAGATGCGTTGGGAGTAGCCTTAGCGGCTTGGTTTCAGGGTTAGGACATCCCCACCGCCAAAAAATTTTTTCCTGATTTGAAAAATCTTTCCGGAATCGTTGGTGGTGGATGGGTAGATAAAGGTGTGCAGGAAACAAAACTAGTTACCAGCACAACTTATACAGAACCAATTAACTATTACCAACTATCTAACCCCCTCTACCCATATATCACCCCCCACTTCGTCATCGGAGTGGGGGTTTGGGGTTGGGAGTGGGAGTTTTTTTTAATACACGGGATTGAAATAGGAGCAACGCCAAACAAAATGGGTGGTATCAGCGTCGAGTCTCTTGCGTACCATAATAAACATGATGCTGAAAACCAATCTTCACCTTGTCCTGCTAAGTTGCATAGCTTTGCCTAGTGCTATGGCATTGAGCTATTCAACTGCTATTGCTTCTAAGCCTAATACTGCTAAACCTAGTGCTACTCCACCCAGTGCTACTCCACCCATAGCAGTCCAAGCCATACAAAGTAATGATTGCGCTCGTATCCAGGCGGGTATGACACGTGTGTTGAAGCTGAGAGTAAATCGGACTACAGCACAGTTTACAGATGATATCACACCCGCCCAGGGAACAGCCTGTCAGCTAAGTGTCTCGACTACAGGACGCAATTTTCCATCGATTGCAGACCTGATTGGACCACTCAACCGGATGCTGAGCAGACAAGGTTGGGTGGGGGATAACCGCTACGCTGCTAATGGTCCAGAAGGCGCGATCGCTGGATACCGTAAAGCTAACAGTCTAGTTGTGTTAAATATTCAATCTTCACTGGCGAACAGCGTTATCTGCCCTGATAATGTGCCCATCGCCACATGTTACCAGCAAGCACAACCAGAAGAAATTATCTATCGCATCACCCTGCAAGCTGCCCGTCAAAATTAGACCCCACCCTTAAAGACGGGGACTATATACACAAAATCTACATATCTTCTGGGGTAGGCCAGATGCCTGCCCCTTAAATTTATGTTTTTGGAATTTATCTGAACTCGAATTTAGGTTCTGACTTTCCACATCCCGTGAAAAGTCAGCTAGTTGAATTAGGTCACGTTTCATTTGTTCTGAAATTCCTTTGTATTGCTACAAAAAAGGATTATTATTACAATTTATTAAAGGAAGATTATAGACCCGAGTTTGACACTATGTGCAAGAATTATCAGCCAGTTTGTTAATCTGGCTTAACATGAATTTGGTCTGTAAATTAATGACTTCTCTATAAGTATCTACCAATTTTCGATCCCAAAGATTGTGCCCTGCATCAAATATTTTTAACTGACACTTCTCGTTCTCTTCAGCAAATTCCTTCAGTGCATGGGCCTACTGGGGAAATAAAGTGAAAGGATCGCCCAAGCTAACCAAAATTAGGATCGGAGATAGAGATTGCCTAGATGGATAATCAAAGTTAGGTGTGAAAGTTTTGTAAGCATTCCAGCTACGTTCATGTAGAGTCACACCAGGGGCATGGAGAAGA
The DNA here is from genome assembly GCA_035285345.1 of Nostocaceae cyanobacterium. GTDB lineage: Bacteria > Cyanobacteriota > Cyanobacteriia > Cyanobacteriales > Nostocaceae > JAYKJH01. Next base: position 14,411 of record JAYKJH010000167.1, read on the forward strand.
TCTGCCAAAACTTTAGCTTTATCCTCTAAATAGGTAACAGTAAACTGAAACAATTCAGGATCGGGATGGGGTGGATTAACTGCAATTGCCCCGGCTAGGTCCTCATAATGTTGTGCATACAATATGGCTGCCACACCTCCTTGGCTGCGTCCAGCAAGAAAAACTGGGCGTTGAGGATAGAGTCGTGATAGTACAAGATGAACATGGCGAATCATCGTTATCAAACCCAGCTCACTAGCAAATTCAAAGGGTGCATCAGAACCCATGCCGTTAAGGGGAAGGTCAGTAGGAAAAGAGGCCACACGAAATTTTTCACCATTGGGCAGTGATTGGGTTATTAAACTTTGGTTACTCTTTCTTCCCTGTCCACGATTCTTGCTTTTACGTCCATGAAAGGTTCCAGCAATATCACATAGGGTCTCGGCAACAGAAAAGGTAGTTCCTGTGCCAGGTAAGAGGATTTTAATTGCACAATGAGTTTCGTCCACTAATTTTTGTGGCTCTAAAATACCTGTGCATGCCATCGGCAGATATAACCTTTTGAAGGGGAGTTTTTGTTGAGTTTCACTGGTTGCACCAACTCGATAAACTAACTCTTGGCTTTCTTGAATCACCTTCATCTCCAGTAATTCCTGGCGACTTATCTCATGAAACTTCTCTAGTTTTTGGTTAATTTGTTTTAGTTTTTCTAATTGTGAACTCATTGTTGACAAAATTT
>JAYKJH010000168.1:0-3704 GCA_035285345.1 Nostocaceae cyanobacterium
TAGCTTGACAACCTACAAGATTCATTCCTGGTGACATGATATCGCCTGTACGATAGCCCTCTTCTAGCACGTGCAAGACTGCTTTTTCTACTTTATCAGCGGCGACTGGTTGATTTAATCCGTAGCGTAACATCATTGCCGCACTTAACACCTGTGCCAAAGGGTTAGCTTTGTCTTGTCCCGCAATGTCGGGTGCGGAACCGTGGACGGGTTCATATAAGCCGGGATTAGATGCACCTAAACTAGCTGAAGGTAACATCCCAATACTGCCGGTGAGCATGGCTGCAGCATCAGAGAGAATATCACCAAACAGGTTCCCCGTGACGATGGTGTCAAACTGCTTGGGGGAACGAATTAACTGCATGGCGGCGTTATCTACGTACATGTGAGATAATTCTACGTCAGGATACTCTTGCGCTAGATTTGTGATGCGATCGCGCCACAGTTGGGAGACATCCAAAACGTTCGCCTTATCAACAGAACAAAGTTTTCCATTGCGCTTGCGTGCTGTTTCAAAAGCAACTCGTCCAATCCGGTCAATTTCTGACTCGCTGTAAGCCATAGTATTTACACCGCGTTGCTCTCCAGTTTCGGTAGCAAAAATGCCCTTGGGTTTACCGAAATAAATCCCGCCGGTAAGTTCGCGCACCACCATAATATCCACGCCTTCCACGACCTCCCGCTTCAAGCTGGAGGCGTCAATTAGCTGGGGTAAAATCGCAGCGGGACGTAAATTAGCAAACAAACCCAAACCCGCCCGCAATCCTAGCAAGCCCGTTTCTGGACGTTGGTGACGGGGGAGAGTATCCCACTTGTAACCACCGATAGCCGCCAGTAGCACCGCATCGCTATTGCGGCAAGTATCTAGCGTTACGGCTGGTAGCGGTTCGCCGGTAGCATCAATCGCTGCACCACCCAGCAGTGCTTCTTGGAACGCAAAATCAATGTCAAATTGTTTGCCTATAACCTTCAGCACATCTACCGCTACTGCCATAATTTCCGGTCCGATACCATCGCCTGGGAGTAGGGTAATACGGTATTGCTGCGCCATAGTGATTAATTTACTCAAGTCCTAAATTGACGGCTTTTAATTTTACCGTCATGGGGGGACTGGGGATGAGAAGCAATGCGCTGAATAAGTGATAATACTCTAGCGCTAGACGTTCAATGCTGAAGCCACTGGTCTGTAACTTTTGGGAACACTAAGCAAGGTGGAAAGAAAAAGTCTGTCAGTAATAACCTCAGCAAAAGTCACTTATGATGTACAAATTCATTGCCACTGGATTAGTCGCTTTGAACGGACTATTGCTTCTAGCTTTGCCATTACAAGCACAGGAAATTAAACAAAAGCGCGACTGCACTGCTACTGTTGCAGTGGCTGAAAAGCGTATTGAAACTGGACGTGTTATAGAACTCAGAGTTCGTAGTCAGGACATTTCAGAAGAGTATCCAGACCACCCCGAAGGACGCCCATACAGCTACTTTTTTATAGTGGATGGAGCAGCAGCCGAGTCAATAATGCGTTCTGAAAAGTTTCAAATGTCGATAGCCACAGAGGTTATCCGTAACTGTAGCACTGTAGGGTCGGTTACTTTTGGTCTCGATCACAGTGGTTGGTCTAGCTCAATTGGTCTAATGGACAACGGAAAGATAGAGCCTTTTGAGTGTCTGGATCATGATGTAGCGAATCCAAAACTGAAATGGGGACAGGAGTACTGTAGCTTATAGGCTTAGGGGAGCTAGCAATGGTCATAACAAGGTCTAGTGTGATTTGTGGGGGTGCGATAAGCGAAGCTTAACGCCGTCATGCGTATCGCACGATGAGGCTTTTAAACTGCCAAGACGCCAAGGACGCCAAGAAAATAAATATAATACCCAAATACCCAGATCCCCGACTTCTTTAAGAAGCCGGGGATCTAGCAACCCGCGCATTGTAAGTTTAAATACACCTACTTAATATTCCCCCCTCTCTGCTGGCGGAGAGGGGGGTTGGGGGGTGAGGTTCTATCGCCCGAATTTCTCGAATTGCAGCAGCGATAAGCTACGGACACCGATACATTTTGTCTTTGTAGCGATATCCCGTGGCAAACCTAGGAGCGTGGTAAAAAAACGACTGTAGGTAAATATCGGTTCTTCGGCTGGGGTTCTCCAGTTTATATAGACTCGGCGATGCAATCCCATGATTAATCCGGAGTCAGGGTTAACCAAAACCGCTGTGTTTTCTATGTAATATCCGATATCTATTGAGTAGCTGATATTTCTATCCCGTCTAATGGTAATCATCTGTTTTCCGTCAGTTACCAGGGTTGCTATCTCAGGTTGAAGGGATATTTGTAGTCGCATCCGCTCGTGAGCGCACACCACCCACATCGGTTGTACACAGGTATCTGTCATAATCAAAGTGCTTTATTTTTGTTATTGTCCGCATAACAGGACATAGCGTGTAGTATATCCTATCGTCCTGTTATGCGGACATTTACTTGTGGATTATTCCCTGACAGAATCTGAGGCATGGCAAAAGCAGGTAAAGCGTTAAGACAGGTATTAAAAACTTATGGCATTAGTCAGAATAAGCTAGCGGTAGCAATGGGTATAGCAAGGTCTAGCGTTAACGATTGGGTGAATGAAAATAGAACCCCGTCATCTGAAGCTGTACTAGAGATTCGCAAGGGTTTACATGTATTAAATCCGGAAGCTGCAGAGGAATTTATCCAGCTTTACCTGAGTGAAGATTAAGGTTGCCGTTAATTCAAGCAACAGACCAGACTTCTTCAAGAAGTCTGGTCTGTGAGGCTCTTTTGCGCGAGCTATTAAATCTGGTGAATTGTGGTGCTAGAACCGCTCCGTTTCCTGGGGTGGAGCAACGGCACCTGGTTCTGTGATAAAGAAGTTCTTCGCGGCTTCGTTTTGATAAATACAGCTAATCTCCGGTTGACTACCTAACTCACCGGTATAGCCAAAGGTATTTAATCTTTGCCGACAGTCGCGTACTTGTTCAGATGATACCAGTTTGCGCTGTTCGAGAATTTGCCAGTTATTCGTTCTGAGTACGCATCCTGGACGCATACTCGGTTGGGCTACGTAGACGTTGAAGGGGTTAAGAGTTACATATAACCGAGTATCCATTACCATCGCACTAGCACCGTATTGGACACAAATATCAGCATTGGGTGCTTTAGCGTCGATAAATTCACGGGAAGCAACGTTAGATGGGGTCAAGGTGGTTGTGGTACTGAACGCAATCCCAATTCCAATTCCCAAAATAAATACCCCTGCCAAAATCGCAATGGAGGTGAAATTAAACGCTGGGGGTTTAAATGCAGGGGATTTTGGCGCTGTAGCGGCTCTACCAGAAGATTTACGTCTCATCTTTGCTTAGCTAATTTCACGTCTGTTTGGCAGGGAATTGTAACTGTCCTTCTCCCAGTATAGGGATTAGGGATTGGGTAATAGTGAATAGTAGTGATGTGAATAGTTATTTTCCTCCCAGTCCTCTGGGTGGTTGAATTGTTACGAATTGTAAAGTATTGTTTAAGAAAATCTTTATACAATACCTGGCTAGAAAAAGTGGCATCTCAAACAGCGCTATCCTTGGGCAAAATCATGAAACCGTCACAGATGCAAACTTTCATTGCTGACTGTCTGACGATTTTTTGGGGAGATTGGTTGGAGTTAAGGACACGAATTACACAAGTTGCAGCATC
>JAYKJH010000169.1:0-13477 GCA_035285345.1 Nostocaceae cyanobacterium
GGGGTTACTTGGACCATCGACGTAATACACCCATTGGTATTCAGGTACTGTGGCAAGGCTGGTTAAAATTGCACGAACTCTGTGAGGGTTGGCAGCTTGCTAGAGAGACTTAACGGGAAAACTCAGATTAGTCCACCCGGTTTGAGAACATCATACCAATGGCGTAAAACTCCGCTGAGGTCAGACATCCAAATGAACGCAGAGGAACACAAAACCCTATCAAAACTATTATCTGGGAAACTCAAAGCTTCCGCATCGGCAAGCTGAAACTCGATATTGCTCAATCCTAACATCTCAACCTTGTGTCTAGCCTGAGCTAACATTCCAGGGGAAATATCCACACCCACCACCCGACCTTCTAAACCCACAAGCTGTGCAGCTTCTATCGCTACCATACCAGTTCCAGTAGCAATGTCCAAGACCTGCTGTCCCTGGAGAATATTTGCATGTTCCACCAGACGATGAGCAATTCGCGGATGCCAATCGCCGTTATCATAGGTGTGGCTTCTGCGGTTGTATAAATCGGCGATTTGTTGCTTGTATTCATTCAATGCTAGGAGGTCACTCATAAGTAGTCTAGAAATAATTTAACTACAGCAGACTAAAAACATTTTTCGTAAATAAGAGTATTATTTTGTGGATAAATATGAATCAATATAAATTATTTACCTTATGGAAACATAATCAGAAAAATCATGTCTAAATAACTAGATTACCAATCTTGAATGTAAGTTTACAGCCAAGAAAGTATCTCAATCATAGGTTAAAAAGTCATGAAAAAACTATCATCTCTGAACTTAATTGCCGTCGGATTGGGTTTGGGAGTAGCAACTATACCACTAGTTATCGGCGCTGTTTCTGCCAATTCTCCACTTTATGTCGGGAATAACTCTGTTAATAGCAGGATGACTCTTGTTGCTCAAAATACAGAAGCATCCGAAGAATTTACAGTTGTCGGTAATGAACCATTTTGGAACGTGATTGTGAATCAGAGCGGTATTTTCTACGAGACACCGGAGACTAAAAAGGAGCGGTTATCGTCTTACATCCCACCCCAGAAAGCTGACGGTCGTCCCCTAGATGTGGTGCGAGTTTACCGCTGGGAGGGAAAACGCAACGGTATACTGATTATCAATAAAGTTACTGCCTGTAGCGATACAATGTCGGATACAAATTATCCCTACATGGCTACTTTGATTCTGGGAAATACAGTCAGGACAGGTTGTGCCTTGAGAAAATGATACTGATGCGAACTCCTCAAGCACCAGGCTGGAAATAATCTAACAGCCTATCTCCAGAGTCAGCACGGATCAAAGCTACAACCACATCGGGTAACGCCGCCCAACTGGGATATACTATATAACGTGGTTCCCAAGTAGGGTGAAATTTTTCTTTGTAGGCATGTAATCCTTGGAAGCTGTAGAAACCTTCCAAGTGGGTGTAGAGATAGCGTACTATCCTCTCCAAGCGTCGTGATTCTTTGGTTTCACCCACTCCAGCTAAGGCGGACAAGCCAAAATTAAAGCTGTCGTATCCTTTTTCTTTGTAGTGTTGTAGCAAGGAAACAAACAGAAAATCCATCAACCCCTTCTCCATATCACCTCGGTATCGCATCAAGTCGTTAGTGATTTCGTTTAGCTGATATTCCGGCATCATGTTAGTAAAAGCGCTAATTCCACCGTCGGGGGAATAGACTACTGCTATCTCACACTCACGCAGGTAAGCTTCGTCAAACCAACCTAGGGAAAAGTGCTTTTCTGAACCCTGTATCATCTTCAGCCATTCCTCACTCACAGGTTTGAGTTGATATAATAAATCATCAGTAATGGGTGGTTCGTAAAATTTTACCTGGTATCCTTCTTTACTCAGGCGATTAATTGTCGGTCGAAAGTTTTTACCAGCTTTACCTTGTAAGGTAAAAGCTTTCAGGTCAATGATTGCTTCTTCCCCAATTTTGAGGACATGAAACCCTAGGGATAAATATAAATCCAGGTCATCAGGTAGGGTTTGATAAAAGGCAGGATACCAGTCATTGCGCTGACAAAATTGTCCAAAAGCAACTATTATTTCTTTGCGGTCTGACGGGGGTCCAATGGGGTCTCCTAAAGCGATCGCACCCCGTCCTTTAGGAATATAAGCAATTACACTCTGATTTGTCGGACTAAAGAAGTAACTTTTATCATTTAATAAAGTTAATCTGGCTAAAGAAGATCGTCCGTGTTTTTCAACAATATCTTGTGCTATTTGTCTTTGCGCGGGGGTAGCAGCATCCCGCAACAGCACAGGACGCAACAACATCAACAACGCATAACCAAAGGTTACAAAGGCAATGATATAGATAGAATCGGCGAAAAATTCCCCAAACCGCGTCTTTGGTTGCAAACCCCAATTATCTTCTGTGAAGAACATCGCCAAAGTTTGAACTATAGCTTCACCCCAATTGAAATTCTCTGAAAATTTGCCATCTAACAAATAAAACCCCAGGGTGCCATATGCTAGGGTAAACAACAAAGCGCCAATTAATACCCGCACTCCCTGAGCAATAGAAGGACGGTCAGACTTGGCTGTAAACATATCACCCATTAACAATAATTGTCCCAGTAATACCCCAGAAAGTAGACTTTCTTCATAGTCTAATCCCTTAAGTAAATGGCTGACAATGGAAATAATTAAAAAGGTAACTGTCAGCAACCAAGCTACTCTTTTGCGACGCAATAAATTCGTAGCAAGTGTCAAGAAAATAAACCCTGTTAACGCAGCAAATACATGACCTCCTGCCCGAATTGCAAATGGTAAATGGTATAACCAGTGATTTCGTATAGCGAGGTTTGGTGTCACTGCGGACAACAAGTTCACCACTCCGACTAAACCTGTAAGGAGAGATGCACTCCCAAGTCCAAACGGTAACGGCTTTGTACAACTTTTACCAATTCATCACCGATAGCCGTGGAAACCTTACCGTTCGGCCCATCGAAATATTGGGGGTCCCAATAAGGGCTAGAACCACGCTTGTCATTACCATCGGGAGTGATGACAATACTGGGTGATAATTTCCCAGAAGCATAAAGTTGTTGGAGTGTATGAAGAGCTGCTCCCTTTTTATTGTTAAACCAGTCGTTAGGATTACCGTGTCCGCCGTGGAGAAGAAAAATCACCGGATAGTGCTGATGGGGATTTTCCTGATAGCCTGGGGGTAAAGAAATACCATAGCTACGATTTCCGCCCATAGCTTGGCTAGTATAACTTTCTATCTGATAAGTTAGGGGTGCAGCCAAGGCAGCAGCACTAGGTTGTGAGGGTAACACTGAAGCTTTTGCTATCTTCCCAAATTTTGGTGCTTGCGCTTCTACACCTGGTAAATATGTACACCCAAATAGAGTCAGTGTTGACAGAAATAATAAAACGATAGGTTGTTGGTAATTCATAACCATTTAGTCCAGAATTTTGAACTATCCCCCTCCTTATCAGCACTTATGAATAGAGAATAAGCAACTGATGTGTCGAGGCTATGTCAACTTCATGGAAAACTTACGAATTAGTTATTAGTTATTACTCCCATGCTCACAAAAATCCGACCTCACCTCAGTTCTCTTTTGGGTTTGCTACTGCTAGCGTTGTCTGTATGGGTTATCAGTCGAGAACTACGGGAATACAATTACCGTGATGTCCTCAATAGCTTGGGAATAATTCCTAAAAGTCGCCTGAGTTGGGCAATTTGGTTAACGGCTTTGAGCTATCTAGTTATGGTGGGGTACGATGTTATTGCTTTGAACTACGTTGGTCGTCCCCTGAGTTTTAACAAGGTAGCTTTTACGAGTTTTATTAGCTGTACTTTCAGCAACACTATCGGTTTTGCCTTGCTGACTGGTAGTGCTATTCGCTATCGTTTTTACTCGGCTTGGGGAGTCTCCACTTGGGCGATCGCACAAGTCATAGCCTTTGCCAATTTTACGTTCTGGTTGGGAATGTTTGCCGTTGCTGGGATGATATTTCTTGTTAACCCCGTACCCATTCCTAGCCAGTTAAAATTGCCTCCTTTAAGTGTCCGTCCCATTGGTTTGGTTTTCCTGTTGCTGGTTTCTACTTACTTGTTAGGTAGTATTATTAGCAGACAACCATGGAGAATTCGCGATTATGAATTTCGCTTTCCTAATTTCCCAGTAGCCTTAGCGCAGATAACTGTTTCCAGCTTAGATTGGATTTTAGCCGCTGCAGTTTTTTATCCCCTTCTACCCTCAAATACACCTTTGTCCTATCTCGATTTTTTAGGTATTTATCTATTAGCAATGTTTGCCGGTGTAATTAGCAATGTTCCTGGTGGTTTGGGAGTGTTTGAAACTGTAATTTTACTGATTCTCTCGCAGGAAGTTTCCGCTGCCGCTATTTTGGCAGCGCTGCTGCTATACCGGGGAATTTATTACTTTCTCCCCTTAGTAATAGCGACAGCACTACTAGGATTCTATGAACTGAGAGTGCGTTATTGGGGCAACCATTAAGTCCTGTAGGGGTGGGGAAACCCCACCTTTGATTCAATCTGCTATCAATTCCACTCCATCCCGTCCGTCGAATTCTTGTAAGTAAACCTTAACAATTTCTTCCGTGGCGGTAGGTAGTTGTTTACCAATAAAATCTGGGTGGATAGGTAATTCACGATGACCGCGATCCACCAGCACCGCTAAGCGAATAACTTCCGGTCTACCGTATTCGGTGACTGCGTTCAAAGCTGCGCGAATTGTCCGTCCTTTGTAAATCACATCATCTACGAGGACAACGGTTTTGGCGGTGATATTAAAAGGAATATCGGTTTTGGCTGGAGTCCGCAGTTCAATTTGGTCGAGGTCATCGCGATATAGGGTGATATCTAATGCTCCCACAGGTACCGCCACACCTTCGAGGATTTCAATTTGTCGTGCCAATAATTGGGCTAAGGGTACACCTCTGGTATAGATACCCAATAGCACCAATTGGGATAAATCCCGCGATCGTTCCACTATTTGGGAAGCGAGACGATTTAAGGTACGACGAATTTCTTCTGCTGATAAAATTTCTACTACTTTATTTGCCATGATGCTCGTACCCCAATATCAATGTATGAAGTCAACAAAATCCTCCAAGCGTCCGTAGGGGGGACTAAAAAGCCCATGATTAGCGGGGAATGTCACATCTGGAAATACAACACAGCGCTGCCGCAAACCAACCAAATTAAAAAACTATATCGTGTTAGTAACAAAGCTCGATAAATACATTCTGGGGTAATAGGTTCAATTGCATCCCCTAGAAGAGGTTTGTGTTTTGCTACTCCACGATACCAATTTGTACCACCCATCTGCACACCTAAAATTGCTGCATAAGCGCACTCACTCCAACCAGAATTGGGACTGGGATCTCGGACTGCATCACGACGACACAGACGCCAAACCTGCAGTGGTCTACCAGATAACAGCGCCAAAGTCAAGACGGTTAACCGACAAGGTATCCAAGTCAAGTAATCTTCTAAGGAAGCACTAAACCAGCCTAAATAAGTATAAGGTGTTTCTCGGTAGCCGACCATAGAATCCAAAGTACTAGCAGCTTTATATGCCAAAGTTAGGGGTACAGCCCCCACCATAGGTATACTCGCTCCCAAAAGAGCATAAAATAACGGCGCCATCACCCCATCAGTGGCGTTTTCTGTAACTGTTTCTAAAACAGCACGCAAAATTTCTGACTCGCCAAGATTTTCTGTATCTCGACCAACATAATTACTTAAAATAGAACGAGATGTATCTAACTGTTTTAAACTTAAGGGCTTTAAGACTGCTTCGGCTGCTGTTCTTAAACTTCTAGCAGCAAAACAACTCGCTAATAGAATACTTGCCACTGTAATTCCCAGCAACGGATGCAGCCATCTAGCGAATTGAACAATAACAGCGCCGAGGACACCACTACCAATTATTAGTACCAAACCCAGAACAATTCCTGCATAGCGTTGTGTCAGGGGGGTTTGACAATATTTCCAGGTAAATTTCGTGAACCGAGAAATTATCCATCCCATGACTTGCACTGGATGAAGCCAACCCCAAGGATCGCCTATTAAATAATCTAAACTTGCAGCCAAAATTAAAACAAAGATGTTATAACTCATTAGTCGAGGGTCAAGGGTTAACACTCAAGAGTGATTCTTACACAGTACTCATGACTAATGACTCATGACTAAACGACAAAACTCGCTTCTTCTCCTTGGGCAGCTTGCCAACTACGAGCATCGTAATATAAATCGGCAAGGGTAATACTATATAATGCTTCTTTGAGCTTTTGGTGCAGTCGTTTCCAGAGAGTAAATGTTACCCAATCTTCTGCTTGTCCAGGAGTAGGTGTGTGATGGGGAAGGGGTTCAATACTTTCACCAACTGCTTCTAAAATTTGTCCTAAAGAAATTTCGGCTGGTTCTAAAGCGAGCTGGTATCCCCCTTGTACACCCCTAATTGATTTCACTAAGCCAGCACGACGCATTTCTATTAGTAATTTTTCTAAGTAGGGTGCTGGAATATCTTGGCGTTTTGCGATCGCTCTTACAGATACAGGTCTATACTTGGGCTGTAAACTTAAATCAAGTAATGCCTTAACGCTATAGTGTCCGCGAGTGGTTAACTTCATGCCACACTGATACAGATAGTAGTCAACAGTGATGAGTCTTTAGTCTTTCGTCAGTAGGAACGAAGCATTTTATGAATAATCTTGGCATTTTAGCGAGCAAAGAGTCGCCCCTATTGGGTTGCCCCTACAATATTCAACAAGCCAGTCAAAAAGCCCAGCCTTGTGGACTGTTGACTAATTCAAAATTTGACGTTTATTTGTCCCAATCCCTGTTACCCTGCTGTGTTTTTGTTTCTCTTCTGGCTAACACTCTTGTGAACGATGTTCCTGTGCCAGAGGCTTCACAAAAGTTTATTCCTTCAATTATAGTGTAGCATTCATTTACCAACTCCCAATAGTGATTACATAAATGCGGATTCTTAGCAATATATTGTCTTTATACAAAGATATTGCATGGAGATAAAAAAAATGGTTGAGCATGTAATATACTTTGCTAAGCTGATAATAAAGCTCAGACGAAATGCTCTTGTGGCTAAACGTCAGCTAAAATAAAATCGATTCGACCACTGCAATAATTGAAATTCGACCCAAGTTGATGAGTAAAAAGAAAAAAATTGAACCACTAGCCGGTGAAGAACTGCTCAGGAAAGTCAAAGAACTGGAGAACTTAAGCAAAGAAGAAAAAGCCAAACAGTGTGGCTACTACACTGTCACCAAAAATGGGATTGAGCGCGTCAATATGATGAAATTCCTGAATGCTCTAATTGATGCTGAGGGCATTCAGTTAGATAGCGCTCCGAGTGCAAATGGACGTGGTGGACGCAGTGCTAGCTATAGAATTAGCGTCCAGTCCAATGGCAACTTACTGATAGGTTCAGCTTATACAAAACAAATGAATCTCAAACCAGGAGATGAGTTTGAAATTACCCTAGGACGGAAGCACATTCGTCTGAAACAGGTAGATGGTGAAGACCTAGAAGATTTGGAAGTAGAAGAAGCCACTGCTTAATAAAAATAGTAGAGACACTCCTTTTGAAGTGTCTTGAATGCCCAAGCGTGATTTATTTCTCAAAAGTATGGGCACTATATTAGTGTGCCCATATTTATATTCAGCTATTTTTTAGTTCCAGTCAACAGTCATGGGTTTTTGCAATTGACCAATGACTAATGACTAATGACTGGTAACTATACCCTTTTTTGGCAGCACTGGTAAGTAGCTGCGGATAGTTTTGCGTGTGATAGCCACATGGCAAGCTATGGCAATTTGATCCCGTTCTAGTAAACCTAAAACACGCTCGTGGTTGTCCCGTTCTACCACGGGTAATTGATGCAAACCTCGTGTTGCCATCCGATCTAAAGCATCAGATAGAGGTTCATCAGGGTAGGCATAAAGAATCTCAGTAGTACAGATGTCAATTAATCTTTGACTAGACAAATTAGGATGAGTACCTGTTGGTGAATTAAGGTAAGTTTCCCATAGGGAAATGGCACGGTTGATATCATCCAGAGAAACAATACCAACCAACTGAGAAGCTTCATCAACTACTAAAGCGCTGCGGGTGCGATCGCTAGTCATTTCCAAACCTGCTTCGAGTACAGAAAAAGTTGACCGCAACTTTTTCGGTGCATCATACATGGCATCTAAAACAGGAATTTGCTGTAAAATTTCAATTTCTGGGTCTTTTAATGAAGAAAGACCAATTTGTTGGAGATTAGAGTTAGAGTTTTGACCAGGCTTGATTCGTTCCACTAGCCAAACACTCAAACCTACTGCTGCCATCAAAGGTAAAACAATCCGGTAGTCCCGTGTGAGTTCAAATAACAACAAAATTGCAGTTAAAGGCGCCCTAGCACTGGCAGCTAATACTGCTGCCATTCCTACCATTGCATAAGCTGGAGCAGCTGCCATATACTCGCCAATTGAGGGAAAAATACTGGACAGAATTTTGGCATACACCCCACCTAAAGATGCACCCAGAAACATAGCTGGGGCAAAAATCCCACCTACAAAACCACTTCCTAAACTTAAAGCTGTTACCAACAGCTTAATCACGAGTAATACGAGCAACAGCTTTAGCTTAAAATCCGCATCTTGGAGCATTGCTTCCACTGTTTCATAACCAATTCCCAGAATTTGCGGGAAATACAACGCCACGATACCCACACCAGCACCACCAATCAGCGGATGAATGGGTCTGGGTATTTTTGCTAACCATTTAAAACCAGGTACTTTCCCAGCAAAACAGACTCTTGCCAGACGAATTAATTGGGTATAACTAATAGAAACTAGGCTGGCAAACAAACCTAAGCCGAGATACAACGGTAATTCCAGAGGGCTGCGGACTTGGTACACTGGTAAGGCAAATGCTGGCTGTGCCCCTAAACCTATTTGGGCAATTAACGCTGCTACCACCGCTGCTAGTAAAACCACACTAACCGCAGAAGTAGCAAAAGTAGTACCTAACACGACTTCTAAGGCAAAAAAAACACCCGCGATCGGGGCGTTAAATCCAGCAGCTAAGCCAGCAGCTGCCCCAGCACCCAACAATAAGCGCTGACGTTCACCAGAAACTTGTAGCACCTGACCGAGCAACATGCCAAAAGAAGCACCAATTTCTACAGATGGTCCTTCTGGTCCTAGGGAAGCACCACTCCCCAGAGACACAGAAGCAGCAACCATTTTGGTAACAGGTCGTAATTTTCGCGATGCCGAAAGCCCCTCCTCATCTCCTTGAGAAGCAGCAATTAAAGAAGAAAGTCCCGGACCAAAGTCTTGAGTACGCCAGCGCATCAATCCCACAATTAAGCCACCAAGGGTTGGTACACAGGCTAAAGTCCAGGCACCCCTCCCACTGATCGCGCCCATTAAATCCTCCAGCATCAGATGATGGATTAGGTGGATTAAATAATGGAACGTGACCACACCCATACCGGCGCCGCCACCAATAAGTACAGCTAACAGCAACAGGACGGTTTCTGGGGAGGGTTGAAAACGATTAAGCAGATGAGTTAATTGCACAGAAGGATTGGGAAACCCAGGGGATTCCTTTACCTTCCTTAAATCAGCACTTGGCAGGGCAGTCATTGACAGGAGGGTATATTGGACAAAAAATAGTTAAATTTTTATGTTGCTCTTCTCATTTTGATTCATCGTTCCGCACCCCGACAAGTAAACTTGTTTTTCAGCATTAAGAAGCTTTAATGAAGAATAGGGCATGGGGACAATTTTTATAATTGGAATGCTTAAATGAAAAAGATATGTTACTTATTGGAAATCGGAATAAAATCCAATGGCAGATGCCATACAGTCAGAAAAAATGCTTATGATAATTGGATATACTCTATTTTTCACACCGATACCTCCAAGATATGAATAAAACTTAAAGTCTAATTTCTAGCTGAATAATCAACCAACTAACCCCAAGCCAGGTTATGTTGCGGAAATATCCCCTATAGCTCAGGTTATCGAGCGAGTAAATGAACTAAGCTGACCAGGTAGATGAATTCTCACACCTTTGATAATCATTCTGTTACTTGCCCTATTTGCCAACAACGGGCCCGCACCCAGCAGCCAGTCAATATATCTAGTGGGTTATTTACTTGCCCCTATTGTCAGGAGAAGATTGTTGTTTGCAAAAGCGGTCATTATGTCCGAGATCCGTTTATCCTCCGACAAATGGCAATCCCGTCGGTTTTGCGCCGCCAAAGTCGCCCATTTGCTAGGATTATACGAGATTTTGTGCTGGTTAAGCGTCCGGCGATTATCCTCGCTTTAGGAAGCGCTATCGTGTTTGGGGTGACTGCTGTTTCCTTGCAAAACTTAAATAAACAAGATAATCAGCAAGATAAACATTCACAAAGCCAGACAGAGCGGATTTTCAATCTACCCGACAATAATCATTAGTCAAGGGTCAAAAATCAATGGTCAATGGTTGTTGGACTTTGGACTCGTGACACTTGACTTTGGAGTACTAACTATTTTGTAATCAGCATCCAACCTTGTGCTGCTCCCAAGCGCTGGTATGATTTTAGCTCTAGCTGTTGCAGAGCAGATTCATCCAGTAACAAGTAAGGATGAGCATCTTGCTGCCAAAGTTGTTTTAATTCCATTATGGAAGCGGAAATGACAGTGCGATCGCTATAAAAATCCAAAGAAGGACGACCGTAGGCAAAAGAAGTGTAAATCTTCTGTTTTTGGCTAACACCACTACTTTGGATCATCGCCGCCACTGGCTTAACAGGATAGTACTCTGCCAATTCCCAAACCCAATTGTTGGAATTCATAAACAATAGTAGGGATACATAGCTACCCCAAAATAACACCTGCAGAAATTGCCTGTCCCCTTGGGCTGCTAAGACTGCTGCCAATGCCATTGTGCCAGCAACGGCAGCAAACACTAACTCTAAGTCTCTCTCGGAACCGACAAACCACATGAAATAGATGCTACCTACTGCCGCTACCACAGCCAATAGTGCCAAGCAGGCTATCCAAATTCGCGAATAATATGGTTTGGGGGGCATATTCCCCACTTGGGCTAGTTGGACTCCACAAGCCAAAGCTAAGCTGGGGTAAATTGGGATGACATACCAAGGCAGTTTAGTATTCATTAGGGTAATTGCTACAAAATAAACACTGCTCCATACCAACAACAATTTTGCCCAGCTGAGGTTGCGATTTTCCCAGATTAACCGCCAACTCGGGGGCAGAAAAATCAACCAAGGCCATGTATATTTTAATATCTCCAGTAGATAATACCAAGGGAGTCCAGAATTTCCCTCGACAGGTGACCAAACGCGGCTTAAAGATTGATTGACCATGCCAACGCTGGTAAACACATTACCGTAGTTTACCCACTGAGCGCCATACCAAAAGGCTACAGGAATACTACCGATTCCCACTCCTAACCACATATAACTGCTCAACAGCAGTCGGGGTGTATCCCACAACAGAAATAACACGGCGATCGCACCCAACAGCAGCCCTAAAATACCTTTAGTCAGACACATCAGGCAAAACCCGATTCCCACCCCTAAGCAGTAACGTAAGTCACGGCGCGATCGCAACACACACAACATCATCAACAGGAAAAAACATACCATTGCCCCATCGAGCATCGCTAACCGCCCATGACGTACCATCGGTAGCATAGTCAGATATACTAAAGCACTGGCAATTGCCGCTTGTCGTTGGGGAAATATTTCTCTAGCAATGCAATACAGTAGTGGTACAGACATAGCTGTCAGCATTGCTCCTGGTAAGCGTGTTGTCCATTCATTCACGCCACCCCAGGAGTAAGCCCAAGCAATTAACAGGTGCATCAACGGCGGCTTATTGTAATATGGTTGACCTCCCAAGGTTGGATACAGCCAGCGCAGGGAACCAGCGGGGGCACGCCAAATCTCACGCGCAACTTGTGCTACAGTACCTTCATCCCAATCCCGTAGGGGAAGCCCACCTAGATTAATGCTAAACAGTAACAATGCTGCAAGTAACAGCCCTATAATCCATAATCTATCAATCCATTTGCTGCGATAGCGTAGCTTATTTCTTGAACGACCCCAAGCAAAACTTTGGCCTTGCATAGTCCAGAAGAATAACTTTATCTTTTGGATAGATTACATACTTAAGTGTTCGCCTGCAATGTTAACATCAGTTAAAATTAGTTGCTGTTAACAGTTGCCTAAATTTGTATAAAGTTATAATTTCCGGGAAAGTATCAAAGTTCCGGAAAAATATGATATTTTTTGTGATATCATTGTTTAATTTTATTTAAGAGATTTTATATTTTAGTTATTAGGTTAATAAAATAACAAAATACCTTCTAGCATATTATACTTTGGTGTCCTAAACAGTTGATAACCAAGATGTGCATTGCTGTGGCTAGTTGAGTTGGCTACTGTAGTACATAAAAATTAGAAAAAAGTAATGATTTGTCAGCAAATAATAGGCTGATGATTATCATGTTTAACTCTAATTGCTATTGGTATTAAGGAATTTCATAAACCAGATTTGTTTGGTGTCGGTTGTGCATTTTACAGGAGATATGTTATGAGTTTTTCTTTTGTTTTAGATGTAGCTGTGGGATTGATTTTTATTTATTTAATTCTGAGTCTATTAGCTTCGGAAATTCAGGAATTAATAGCTACTGTTTTACAATGGCGCGCTGAACATTTAAAAAAATCCATTGAAATTTTGTTAGCTGGAGATGCTCGCAGCGCTGAAGAAGAAAAAGTTATCAATTTGGCAAATAGACTTTACGCCAATCCGTTAATTAAAAACATCAATCAAGAAGCTAAGGGATGGCTTGCTACTTTACCCCGCAAGATTACTTGGGCAATTGGTTCAATGTATCGTGCTATGAAAAAACCACGACCTGGAACTCAAAAACAAGAAACTATTTTTGGGCGGGGGAAACACAGCGGACCTTCTTATATTCCTGCAGAGACTTTTGCCACTACTTTATTGGATACCTTAGAGATTCCCACCTTGGTAGAAAAGCTAACTGAAGTCAGACTGCAAAAATTTAAGGAAGATAGGATTGCTGAAATCCAAGAAATAATGGATTATATCCGGCGCAATACCACTCCTGAAACTGAATCTTTCTTCCAGATTGCTACTGATGAATTTGCAGAACTTCAGAAGGAATTTAATAAAATTACGCTCAATTTTACAAGTAAGAAAGCTAGCTTAAAAACCAGCCTAAATCGGATGGGTGAAGCCATCGATAGATATATGGATACTTTTGAAAATCAGCTTCCAGACAATCAATTATATAGCAAAGCATTAAGACAAATCAAAAAATTTAAAAGAGATATTTTTGCAGATATAGAGAATGCAATAGTTCTAGGAGGATTGCGTCCCGATGTCAGTGAAGTTGTACAATCAATTCAGAGAGGCAGT
>JAYKJH010000170.1:0-5236 GCA_035285345.1 Nostocaceae cyanobacterium
CAAGTGAATTTCTAGGGCGGACAAGTGAATTTCTAGGGCAGACAAGTGAATTTTTAGGGCGGACAAGATGTCCACCCCACAAGAAAAATCCCAATATTATGCAACGCCAAATTATCTGTTACATCGGTTTTGCATTTATGCTATCCGGTGCCACATCCGTTGTTAGGTAGATGCGGTTGGGGTGAGTTGTTATCTAGGTTGGTAGAACTGAATAGGTTCGATACGTCATGATTAATCCCCAGGCCATTTCTATACCGGAACCACAGATTCCCAACCCGGAACCAAATCCGTTACCTCATCCAGAACCTCTACCAAATCCGGTTCCTGAACCCGTACCTGCACCGATTCCTCAGACAGTTCCAGGACCAATTCCCCAAACAATTCCCGAACCTGTCTAAAATTGATTTCGTCTAGTTGAAGTCAAAGCCGAAAATCTAAAATGCTCAGAGCCGGTATTGTCGGACTACCTAACGTCGGAAAATCTACTTTATTCAATGCTTTAGTAGCTAATGCTAAAGCAGAGGCTGCTAATTTTCCTTTTTGTACCATTGAACCTAATGTCGGCGTTGTCTCGGTGCCGGATGAGCGGTTAAATGTCCTAGCGAAGATTTCTAGTTCCGCTCAAATTATCCCTGCACGGGTTGAGTTTGTGGATATTGCTGGGTTGGTGAAAGGTGCCAGTCAAGGGGAAGGACTGGGGAATCAATTTTTATCCCACATTCGGGAAGTTGATGCTATTGTCCATGTGGTGCGTTGTTTTGAAAATGACGACATTATCCATGTAGCTGGTTCTGTTGACCCAGTGCAGGATATTGAAACAATTAATTTGGAGCTTGGTCTAGCAGATTTGTCTCAAATCGAACGACGAATTGATAGAACAAAAAAACAAGCCCGTACCAGTAAGGAAGCTCAGTTTGAAGTATCAGTGCTGGAAACATTAGCAGCGGCTTTAAATGAGGGAAAATCGGTACGCCAAGTTAGTTTAAATGACGAAGAAGCCGCTGTAATTAAAGGTTTGGGTCTACTTACTAGCAAACCAATTATTTATGCTGCCAATGTCTCAGAAGATGACTTAGCTACGGGTAATGAATTTGTTGAAAAAGTGCGAACAATTGCCGCAGATGAAAATGCCCAAGTGGTGATTGTTTCCGCCCAAGTGGAATCAGAATTAGTGGAAATATCAGAGGAAGAAAGAGGAGATTTTCTGGCGTCTTTAGGTGTAGAAGAAGGCGGTTTAAAGTCGTTAATTCGCGCTACTTACACTCTCTTAGGTTTGCGGACTTATTTCACTTCCGGACCCAAGGAAACCCGCGCTTGGACGATTACTGCTGGGATGTCAGCACCCCAAGCTGCTGGTGTGATTCACTCGGATTTTGAGCGGGGATTTATTCGCGCTGAAACTGTTGCTTATGATGATTTAGTAACCTCTGGTTCGATGACTGGAGCTAAGGAAAAAGGCTTAGTTAGAAGTGAAGGAAAAGAGTACGTTGTTCAGGAAGGAGATGTAATGTTATTCCGATTTAATGTCTAGGAAAACTGCCATAATTTTCCTAGATTTACCCAAGTTACTATTTATAGACTCTAGGCTTAGCGATTAGTTATTGGCTATTAGCAATTAGCAGCCTTCAGAATATAACTAGCAATTAGGGTGAGGAAGATGCGGATTTTCATTCATATACACGGATGAAAAATTGCTAAAATCCAAGTCAAATTATCCGTGCATCCCTGCCATCCGTGTCTTCCTTCCCCCTCCCCACTCATCAACATAAATTTTTTACACACTTACTCCACATAATCCTGATAAAAAATCTGCACCAAATTGTCTAATTTATCTTCCGAACAACAATCAATTAATGCTTCAAAAACCTCTAATAATTTGGCTGCATTTTCTCCCAAAGTTGGACTCATTCCCCACACATCCTGTACCCAATCTTGCGGACGTTCATCGTCAAAAATCAGACGCTCAAGTAGTTGCTTAGCTTCGGTTTTAGAGATAGACATAGGGTTGATCTGGGATTAGGGGTAGATGGGCATAAATAAATATAATACTTTCTGTGATTGCCAGGATAAGGGAGCAATTGTCAGCTACCAAATATTGTCCCATCCTCACCTTACCAAAGTCGCCAATTTGAGGGACAATTGAACACCGGAAGCCAGCAATAGCGAACTTGCTGAATGTAAGATGACTTTAGATTCTGATTTTGCAGTTAGGCTGAAAGCCTCATCTGAGCGATTATTCCATTTATTAGATTGCTTTACCCAGACACGGGTATTGGTGGTAGGAGATTTGACCCTGGATGAGTTTCTCACGGGTCAGGTGGAAAGAATTTCCAGAGAAGCGCCTGTAATTATTTTACGTCATGAATATACTCGGCAAGTACCCGGAGGCGGGGCAAATGCTGTGTATAATTTGGCAAAATTAGGAGCGCAGGTCAAAGCGGTGGGATTAGTCGGTAAAGATGAGCAAGGAAGAGCGCTCCAGGATTTGTTTGCGGCAGTTGGAATTAATAATGATGGTATCTTTATTGACCCTCATCGCCCCACCGTCACCAAAACTCGCATTTCTGGTCATGCTCGTCAATCCGTCACACAGCAAATAGTCCGGGTCGATAGAAAATCCGATGACCTGCCGGATGAGAATTTGCAATTTCAATTATCAGAGTATATCAGACAACAAATAGATTCTGTGGATGCCGTGGTATTCTCTGACTACGGCGATGGTGTTCTTACTGCTCCTGTAATTACGGCAGCGTTGTCCCACCTGTTGACGGTTGTGGATACCCAGAAGCAACTGCAGCGCTATCGCGGGGCAACGCTGTTTACTCCCAATTTACCAGAAGCTGAAACAGCGGTGGGTTTTGCAATTACTAATGCCCAAACTCTGACGCAAGCAGGACGAGACTTGCTAGAGTTAACCCAGGCACAGTACATCTTGATTACTCGCGGTGAACAGGGTATGACTCTGTTTGGGCAAGATAATACTGAAGAACACATCCCAGCTTTTAATCGCACAGATGTGTTTGATGTGACTGGTGCTGGAGATACTGTAGTGGCAGCGTTGACACTGGGTTTAACTGCGGGTGCTTCCGTTTGGGAAGCGGTGGTATTGGGGAATTTAGCAGCTAGTATTGTAGTGCGTCAATTTGGCACTTCCACTACTACACCCCAAGAAATGAAGGCAGCGCTGCAGGGTTTGTTGAAGACGGTTGCATAGATAAACCGCCAAGAACGTCACGGAACATACAACAGGAGTAATTTCAATGAATCGTCGGTTATTGATTACAGGCGGTGCAGGGTTTATTGGTTCAAATTTTGTCCATTACTGGAGTCAAGCTTACCCCGATCACCGGGTCGTAGTCTTAGATGCATTGACTTATGCGGGAAATCGGGCAAATTTAGCACGCTTGGAAGGCAGATCCAAATTTCGCTTTGTCCAAGGGGATATCTGCGATCGCTCCCTAATTGCGGAGTTACTCACAACCGAAAATATTGACACCATTGCCCATTTTGCGGCTGAATCCCATGTAGATAGGTCAATTTTGGGACCCGGTGCGTTTGTGCAAACCAATGTCGTGGGTACTTTCACCCTCTTAGATGCCTTTCGTCAACACTGGCAAGCAAAGGGAAAACCAACTGACTACCGTTTTCTCCACGTTTCTACCGATGAGGTTTACGGAACTCTCGGTGCTGATGACCCGGCTTTTTGTGAAACTACCCCCTATGCACCCAACAGTCCCTATGCAGCCTCCAAAGCTGGCAGCGACCACTTAGTCCGTGCTTATTATCACACCTACGGACTACCAACCCTGATTACCAATTGTTCTAATAATTACGGTCCCTATCAGTTTCCGGAAAAGCTGATTCCCCTGATGTGCATCAATATATTAATTGGCAAACCCCTGCCAGTTTATGGCGATGGCAAAAATATTCGCGATTGGCTGTATGTCCAAGACCATTGTCGGGCTTTGGATACAGTAATTTATATGGGCGTCCCTGGCGAAACTTACAACATTGGCGGCAATAATGAAGTGCAAAACATTAACTTAGTGCAAATGTTGTGCCAGTTGATGGATGAAATGTCTCCGGAATTACCCGTGCGTCCTGCAAGTAAATTAATTACCTTTGTTAAAGACCGCCCCGGACACGACCGCAGATATGCAATTAATGCCACAAAAATTAGAACTCAGCTTGGTTGGACACCTTCAGTCACAGTAGAACAAGGTTTGCGACGGACTGTGGAATGGTATCTCAACCACCGTGCTTGGTGGGAGGTGTTGTTATCTAAGGAGTATCAAGAATACTACCACAAGGTTTATCTTCAGTCTTCTACTTAGTCACTAGTCATTAGTCGTTAGAATGGGTGACAAAGGTAATGTAGGATTTACGCAACGTCCACGTATGTAGGGGCACAGAGCGTGTTGTGCCCCTACGCAAGAATTAATATTTCGCCGTTGTTTTAGGTAAGTCCTGTAATGAATGGGCTTGGAAAAGTCGCTACTGGCGTAGTATTGAACAATTTAAAGCACATCAACGCGGCTGGGCGATCGCGGGAATTCTCATTGGTCTACCAGTGAGTCTGATCCTCTGGTCATTGGCGATCGCCATAATTTTTCATGTTTTTGATTAAAAGCTCAAGTCGGTGCTGCGCTTTGTGCAGATCACCTGTGTTGGGGTTTATATATAAGTATACCCTGCCCTTAAGAGCGGGGTATATTAGAAAATTAAAAGAATAAAACTGTAATATTGTCAAAAAAACCTGACATACTAAATCTTACACTACATAGTAGCAGTACTTTCAGCCTGCAGTAGATTAAGACTGGTGGAGAGGTATGACTAATTTAATTCATACCGTTGAAACCCTTGTAATTACGTTGGCGGTTAGTTGGAAAATCACCGTAAAAATTACTAACTTAAGATAAACATTTCCAAGGAAATTTAATACGGTTGACAATTATTGATAAATGTGTATCTAGCAACTAAGCAGGTGTAGGTTGGGTTGAGGAACGAAACCCAACATCCTCAAGACTTTGTTGGGTTTCGCTGTTGCTCAACCCAACCTACTATTTTTTTATAGGTAGAATAGACAAATATTTATATATAATAGCTCATAGCTTATTTGTTCATTTGTTCATCTATCCGAAGAAATATTTTAAATCACCAAATCTCTGTTTCTTATTTATGTTGTTAATGCATAAAACGTAATTCATTATTTATTAACTTGATTTTTAATTACAAT
>JAYKJH010000171.1:0-2871 GCA_035285345.1 Nostocaceae cyanobacterium
TCCCCATTCCCCATTCCCCATTCCCTGTTCCCTAGTCCCTCATATCCGGAACTCCTACGGGTGATAATCCAGCTATCATCCGTAAGTTTTGCGATCGCATTAATTCTATAAAATTTAAGCCAGAGCGTCCTTCAATTTTCGCTACAGCTTCAATGGAGGATAATAAATGCTCTGCTGCTTCTGTTTCTGAGTACCCCCGTCGTTGAGCTATTTTAATTGCAGCTTCATCGGCATAAATTTCTGCTGCTTGCGAGTGGTTCGTACGCCAAATCCGGGTAATTGCTAGAGCAGTTAATCCTCCTGCTACCACTGTTCCAATGATATCTTGTTGCAGTAATTCTACCCCTGCACCCATAATTCCAGCTAAAGCCACACCTTGATATATATCAGGCTTAAACCACTTTACACCCGTCAGCCAGCTAACCGTGCGTAACAGCACCATATCCCGTTGCGGTACTTTCAAACGACGCCACAAATCAAAGTTAATGTATATAGGTCTGTCCTGATTCCACGGTAAAGGAAATGATACATCAATTACCTTTGCTTGTTCTGGCTTGTTGACGATTTTAGTCAGCATCCTTCCGGAAGCAGGCATAATATCTAACAAGCGCCGAATTTCAACGAGGGGTTCCATATATATTTTTATACTAGTAGTCTGTCACATCAACTTTGATGGATAATTCTTGTTTGTTACGAAAGCATCTTTGCAACAGCAGCGCGAAAATTAACCCGTGATGTCTCAATTATTTGTATCAAGGCTTGTCTTGACCAACAATACCAACTAACTATGGATTATGAGGAAACATTAGCACAAAAAGAACAAAGATATTGATACGACACTTAGCCCAATAAACAGTTGATAATAAACAGTGGAACTAAAATTTTTACTTCATGGACGCTTTCGCTCCAACACCACCAGAATGGACTAATAAGGCGATTCACGCTTATACATTTTGCTGTCCCACCTGCGGTGCCAGTAGTCGGGAAGCTCTCCAAGTGTGGATAAATCGTCGCTCGCCAGTATTTACAGAAGATTATCACCGAAAATGGCAGGAGTTTTATCAATGTCAATGTGGTTGTCCGTGGTGGGGATGGAGTAGCGATCGCCCACCTACAAATCTCAAACCTTCACCTGATACACTTAATAACGACGAAATATAGCCTATTTTCGCCAATTTTTGCCGGTAAAAGTAGAGACGCGATATTCCTCGCATCTCTACTGATGAAATCATCACTTAATTACTTAATCTGATCTGCAGCGGCTTTCACCTTAGTCACAACTTCTTCTGGTAAAGGTACGTAACCTAATTCTGCACTGACTTTTTGTCCATCAGTCAAAGACCAGTCAATCATATCCTTCACTGCTTTGGCTTTATTATCATCAGGATAGTCTTTATAAGCCATAATCCAGGTGTAGGTGACGATGGGATAGGATTCTGCACCCTCTGGATCGGTGATGGAAACTTGTAAATCCTCTGGTAATTGTGCTGAAGCTAGGGCTTTAGCTGCTGCTTCTGGGGTTGGGGCTGCAAATTTACCAGCTTTATTTTCCAAACTAGCCATAGGAATATTGTTCTGCTTAGCGTAGCCATATTCTGTATAGCCAACAGCCCCTGGAGTTTGTTGAATTGCAGCGGTGACACCTTCGTTACCCTTTGCACCAGTACCTGCTGGCCATTGTACAGTTTTACCATCGCCAACTTTGCTCTTCCATTCCGGGCTGATAGCGCTTAGGTGTTTAGTAAACACAGCAGTGGTACCGCTTCCATCAGAACGGTGGACAATGGTAATCGGTAAGTCAGGTAATTTTACACCTGCATTAGCAGCCGCAATTTTGGGGTCATTCCATTTCTTGATTTTGCCCAAGAAGATATCCGTATACACCGCACGGGGTAGCTTCAATTCTTTGACATCGGGGAGATTATAAGCCACAACCACAGCACCAGCCGTCATAGGTAATAAAACTACACCCTTTTCTGCTGGTATCTTGGCAATTTCTTCTTTCTTCATACCAGTGTCGCTAGCACCAAAGTCTACCGTACCTTTAGTGAACTGTTCCACACCTGCACCGCTACCCACAGATTGATAGCTAATTTGTACCCCTGGATTTACCTTGTTGTAGTCAGCAAACCACCGCTGATACAAAGGTGCAGGGAAACTAGCACCAGCACCTGTGAGGGACGCGCTAGCACCACCAGCAGCAGCGGGAGTAGCAGCGGGGGTTTCTGAACCTGTGGGAGCTTGAGAAGCTTGTTGTCCGCAGGATGCTAAACTAAGAGATACAGCGACTAAAGGCACAATAAAAGCCTGCTTTGCCGAGCGCAGTTGAGTCAACATGGGTATTGTTTAAAACCTTTGTTTTCAGGACGATCCTAGACTTGCTAGGTTAAGCGTTGGTAAAGATTGTTCAATTCAAAATCTTAAGTTTGGATTACAAATTCATGCTGGCTTGATATTTGCAGCATGAAGTACTCGCTTAGATTGGCAAGCAATCAGAGCTAAGAGATAATGCAAACCTAGACTTTGTAAACATTTACATCTGAAGCCATAAAAATGTAGCGCAGACAACAGACTCTTGGCAACAGTATTCAAGATGTTAGTTAACGAGTTTCGTAGTGAGGACTTTAGTCCTCATAAAAGCTCACGCAAAGTAGACCGAATTATTTGTAGGATGGGTTAGCGTGATTCGTAACCCATGCTAAATTTGGGTTTCGTACCTCAACCCAACCTACTGGAGATAATGTCATACTTTAGTAGACCGAATTATTTGTAGGATGGGTTAGCGTGATTCGTAACCCATGCTAAATTTGGGTTTCGTACCTCAACCCAACCTACTGGAGATAATGTCATACGCTACATTAAAAAGCTCAC
>JAYKJH010000172.1:0-14365 GCA_035285345.1 Nostocaceae cyanobacterium
ATGAGGGACGCCACTTCAGTCCGTTTGTAGATTTGAATTTCTATCGCGCTGCTAACTTTGACCTAGCTGCTGTCGGTTTTAATAATCAGCAATTATTTGAGCATCTGACCAACTCTGGTATTGCCGAGGGACGCAGGTTTTCAGTTTCTTTTGATAGTAGTTATTACAGAAACGTTGATAGCAATAGCGACTTAGCAGCAGCAGGGTTAAATAGTTTCCAGCTATTTGAGCATTTCCAGAGTTCTGGTTTGGCTGAAGGACGTGCTTCTTCTCAATCCTTTAATGTTACTTACTATCTAGGGAATAATGCTGACTTAACAGCTGCCGGTTTTAATAATGTAACGGCACTGCAACACTTCGAGGGTGTGGGATTTAGAGAAGGTCGTGTTGCTGAAGCAATTCCTCTGGAAGATAACCGTAACGATAATACCCTCGGTACGGCTCTTAACTTAGATGTTCTCAGCTATAACCGCACCTTCTCCAACCAGTCGGTAGGTACTGGCGATACTGACGACTTTTACCGCTTCTTGGTGGCGGATAGAAGCAACCTCAATATCAGCTTGAGCAATGTCACCAGTAATGCAGTTGTGGAACTGATTCAGGACAGCAACAATAATGGTCAGGTTGATAATGGTGAAGTGTTGTTCCGCAGGGCTGCTGCTAGTGGTAGCAATACCGCATTCCAGACGGGAACCTTAGCCGGTGGTACTTATTTTGTTCGTGTAGCTCCTGATAGCGGTACTAGCAATACTAATTACAGTGTCAGCATGTCAGCAAACCTGGTGCCACCAGCAATTCCCAGAGTTCCTGGTACTAGTCCCGACAATCCTTTGAATATTGGTACTCTGAGCAACGGTATCAGCACTTACCGGGATGTGGTTAGTAGTGCGGCTCGTGATGATTACTACCAGTTCACCATCGCAAATCCGACGGAATTCATCCTCTCACTGACTGGTCTAAGCGGTGATAGTGATGTGCAAATTTTCCAAGGTAACGCTAGCGCTCAAGCCTCTCCTTTGTATGGTTCTTACAATCGAGGCAATGCATCGGAATCTATTAGAACATTCTTAGAGGCTGGAACTTACACTATCCAAGTATTTTCTAATGATGGCAGCACCAATAACTATAATTTGCGGCTGTCTGCTAACTCTAGTACACCCATAGAAACCAATAATACTCTGGGTACTGCCTTTAGCTTTGGTAACTTAACTGGGAATAGTCTCACTCTCAGACAGGTTGTGGGGATTAATGACGCTGAAGACTACTATAGCTTCAGTTTGAATAGCACCAGTACAGTCAACATGAATTACAATGCAACCACTGTTGGTACGACCATTGGCGCCAAGTTAGACCTAATTTATGACAGCAACGGTAATGGTACGATTGATAGTGGTGACAGGGTATTTGCCAATCTCTCACCTGGACAAATCAATCCGACTTTAGGGGCAGGCACTTATTTTGTGCGTATTTTCACAGATGTGACTCCTGGTACGGCTGACAGTAATTACACTCTCGATTTGTCAGCGACAGCAACTCCTGCTCCCACATTAGCCCCTGAACCAGGTAACACCCGTCCTTTTGCGGCTAACATCGGTACTCTCTCTGGCACCCGCACCTTCAATGATTTTGTTGGTAGTGCTGACCGCGAAGACTTCTACGCTTTCACATTGGCTAGCAGAAGTAACGTTCAGTTGACTTTGGATCAGTTAAATGAAAATGCTTATCTGGATGTAATCAACAATAGCGGTGAAACTCTGTTTAGAAGCTATACTTCTGACACGGAAACGACTCGCTTTGGCTCTATCACTCAAAGTTTAGCTGCAGGTAATTACTTCGCTCGTGTCTTCACTAGTTCGACTGCGGCTAATACCACCTACAGGTTGAACTTGCAAAGCACAGTGGCTAGTTAGTCGTTCATCGGATGAGTTTTGATTAGTGTGTAGTGAGCTATTTATCGACTGACTACAAACCCCTGAAATTAAATGCGTTACCTCAGATACCCGACTTCTTATAGAAGTCGGGTATCTAATTTGTCACGTGCAAGATATCAGAAATTTTAAAACTATAGAGTATTTTCTATTGCCTAGATAGGTAAATACATGTATCAAGATAACTATTTTTATGATTTTGTCTACTTATTTATTAGTAAGTGTATTCACTATTAATTAAATATTAAATGAGTTTTTTACTTTACTATATTTTTTTAATTTTATTCAGTAATAATATTTCTATTGCAACCTATAGTTTTAATAAAACATCCGTAATATGTCCGCAAACTTATTTGACGCGAGCTTCTATCGCGCCGCTAATCCTGACTTGGCTACCTATGATAACAACCAACTAGCCGCACACTTTTTTACCTATGGTCTGGATGAAGGACGTCTATTTTCACCCTTAGTAAATTTAAATTTATACCGTGCTAGTAATAGTGATTTGGGTAGTTTTAGCAACCGTCAACTATACGAACACCTCGACAACAATGGTGTAGCGGAAGGGCGGAAATTTTCCGAGTTTTTTGACCTCAACTACTATCGTTCTCGCAACGGTGACTTAGCTCAGTTGAATAACGAGCAACTGTTTTGGCACGCACAAAACTACGGTGTGGCTGAGGGACGCCGCATGTCAGCATTTGCGGACATCAACTTCTACAAGGGTGCCAACGGTGACTTAGCTAGCTTGACCAATGTCCAAGCATTACAGCACTTGGTAGCCTATGGAGTGAATGAAGGACGTCGCTTTTCAGGATTTGTAGATTTAAATCTCTATAACGCTGCAAACCCCGACCTGAAAGCCATAGGTTTTAACAACAAGCAATTATTGGAACATCTGACAACCTATGGGGTTAACGATGGACGGAGATTTTCTGCTGGTTTTGATATTAATTACTACCGGGGTTTCTATTCTGACTTGAGACAAGCAGGATTGAATAATACCCAACTGTGGGAACACTTCCAAGACAATGGTCTACGGGAGGGAAGAGCTTCCAGTGAATCTTTCAATGTGACTTACTACCAGGCTAATAATGCGGACTTAAGAGCCGCTGGTTTCAATAACCAACAAGCGCTACAACACTTTGAAATTTATGGTCTGCGAGAAGGACGGATTGGGGCCCCTGCTAGTTCTATTTCTTTAGCAGCAAACCGTGACGATAACACCCTCGGCACCGCTGCTAACCTTGGGGTTCTCAATGGTAGTCGTAGTTTTACCAACCAGTTTGTTGGGACTACTGACAGCAACGACTATTACCGCTTCACTTTAGCCCAAACCAGTAACGTCAATGTGAATTTAACTGGTCTAAGTAGGACTGTTAAGGTGGAACTGATTTACGACAGCAACGCCAATGGTCGGTATGATGAGAATAATTATGAACAGTTAAGCTACGACTATAGCTCCAGCAGTACCTCCATCAACTCTGCGTTAGGAGCAGGTACTTACTTCCTTCGGGTTTTCTCATCCTCCAACGCTAACACCAACTACAACCTGGGATTGACCGCAACTCCTACACCAGCCACAACTCCCAGAGACCCAGGGAATACTCTCACCACGGCTGTTGATATTGGTACTGTCAGCAGCACCCCCACTAGTTTCAGAGATTTTGTTGGTAGTGCTGACCGCGACGACTACTACCGCTTCACTTTAGCGCAAACCAGCAACGTCAATGTGAATTTAACTGGTCTAAGTGGGACTGTTCAGGTGGAACTTATTTACGACAGCAACGGCAATGGTCAGTATGATTCCGGTGAAAGTGTGTATAGCACCTATAGCTCCAGCAGTACCTCCATCAACTCTCCTTTAGCAGCAGGTACTTACTTCCTTCGGGTTTTCTCATACTCCAACGCTAACACCAACTACAACCTGGGATTGACCGCAACTCCTGCACCAGCCACAACTCCCAGAGACCCAGGGAATACTCTCACCACAGCTCTTGATATTGGTACTGTCAGCAGCACCCCCACTAGTTTCAGAGATTTTGTTGGTAGTGCTGACCGCGACGACTACTACCGCTTCAGTTTGGGTAGTACAAGCAACGTCAACCTCTCCGTCACTGGTGTAACTAATGATGTGCGTTTGGCACTGATTTACGACATAAATGGTAATGGCGAGTATGACGAATATAGTGAACAAGTGTACTACAGTAATAATTCCGGCGATGAATTAATTAGCCAAACTCTAGGAGCGGGTACTTACCTCGCTCGCGTTTACACTTACTCTTCTTCCAGTAACACCAACTACACACTGGGAGTCTCAGCCACTCCGAACCTACCCACGACTCCCAGAGATCCTGGAAACACCCTAGGTGAAGCTCTTGATATTGGTATTCTAACTGGCGCTCGTATCTTTAGGGACTTTGTAGGTGTGACTGACCGTAACGATTACTACCGCTTTACCTTGCTCAGTAACCGCAATTTCAGCCTCAGCTTGACTGGGTTAACTGATGATGCTGATGTGGAGCTAATTCAAGATATCGATAATGATGGTCGAGTAGACTACAATGAAGTGCTTCGCTACAGCTATAATTCTGGCTCCAATAATGAATCCATCAATACTCTTTTAGCTGCGGGTACTTACTATATTCGCGTTTATAGTGATTACTACAGCGATAATACTAGCTACACTCTGAGTTTGTTGGTTTAGTTATCTTCCACTACTGGAGATATATCCTCCCGGTACTGACAGGTTCAACCGGGGAACGAGAAATTTGGGCTACCGTTAATTTACCCTCCTCGGTTAGGGGGAGGGTGGGGTCTTAATTTCTTTTTCCCAATGGACGCAAGAAGTCTAATATTTTGTATCTATAGCGACCGGCTTGAACCTGTCGCTTGCTGTTAAGAAACACCCTCCTGTCGGTTAATTTGTTCCTCGTGTTTAGCAATTACCCAAATAGCATGAATACTACCGGGAAGCCAACCAAAAATGGTAAGTAAAATGTTAATCAGCAAAGTTGAACCAACACCAACGGTGAACAGAACACCGAGGGGAGGAACGATAAGACCTAGGAGTAGACGCAGTATTTTCATGGGTTATCTTCTCATTTTTTTAAATCGTGGTTATTTATCAATAGTCAAGAATCAAGAGTCTTTTTCATTCTTAGAGAAACGCTTGTTCATCGTACCTCTATTTAACTAATGACCAATGACTAATGACTAATGACTAAGCTTCAGGTTTCACATCCTTAACTTCATCACTTCTGGATGCGAAGTATTTGCTGAGGAAAGTATTTGCTAAAGACAGTACAACAGGACCGAGGATAAAGCCAATAATTCCTTTAACGCTGAAGCCAGGAACTAAAACTGCTGCTAACCAGAAACAAAAACCGTTAACAATCAGAGAAAATGCCCCTAAAGTTAACAGAGTAATTGGTAAAGATAGGATGCTCAAAATTGGCTTGACTGAGGCGTTGATAAAACCAATTACTATCGCCGCTAATATAGCAGCAGCAAAAGTAGCAATATCAACACCAGGAACGATTAAATCAACTATCAATAGGCTCAAAGCTGTAGCGAGCCAAGTAACAAAGGTTCCTTTCATAATTCATCTCCAAGAATCAAGGATAGAGAATCGGAAACTCTTGAGACTATGTTTTTTTATTGATGTATTGACGGTATCATCTTCAGGCAGGCAGATTTTGTTAATACATGATTTTTTAATCTGGGCTACCTGTGGGAAAACTCTGAGATGATAAACCAGCAAGACATAGATACCTTAATTATGTCTCAGAAATTAACCTTTTAACAAAAGGCGTACAAGTATCTTAGTAATCTCCTGTTGATAGTGGAGAGCAAACTGCGTCAGATGTGAACCAATCAAAATCTCTGAAATTATTACGACAATTGTATAATCGAAAATTGCCGCTGTCTCTCTAACTCTTGCAGTCGCTGCTTTTCGTTCATAAAAGCCTCATAATAGGACTGAGAGCGCTCTGGTTCTGCTTGTGAATCAGTTTTTTCCCAGAGTTCAAAAAAGTGACGGTATCGCTTTTCGCACAGTACTATTTCCATAGAAGCAGTTGCAGCTTGGATGACTTGGGAACCACGCAGGAGTTCTTTTTGGGTTTTTTCATCCAGATGAAACAGTGGGGAGACTAACGCCATTTGTTCGGGAAATTCTAAGCATTGGACTTGTAAACCGGATAACAAATCATTTTGAATTGTGAAGTTTAAGTTTTGAATTGTTAAGATTTGCCGCCACAAAAAGCGGTGGTGAGAGAGGCTGAATTGTAAATCCCGTTCCTCTAGGGTGTCAATCACCGCTTGACGATGTTCGGGACAATGGAGATATAGCTTGAGCAGTAAAGCTTCAGCTTTCTCTAGTAGTGTCGGTTCAGGGGTAGCAGCGTCTTGTGTACCTACGGTATCAGGTTGCTGTTTGGGTTTAACTGGTTTGAGTGGTTGATAATTACTCTTGGGAACGGTAATCTGAGTTAAGAGATTTTCTGCCCTTAGCGGCACCAGTCTGGCTTCTCCCAAGCTGAGAATTTCTGCACAGTGGGAAACATAGTAGTTGCGAGTATCTTTATTTTCAATATTTTTAAGTAATTTTACTAATTGCTGCGATACTTGTTGAAATTGAGTTGCTTGCCGTAAGTCTTTTCCAGAAAGGATTTGCTGAATTTGCCAATCTATCCACAGGGGGGCACGAGCTAGTAATTCGCGGTAATTTTCTGGACTGTAGGTATGTAAGTATTCATCGGCGTCTTTTCCGTCGGGGATGGGGAGAATCTTTAACTGTACTTCTCCGCGATAGGCTAGATTCGCTATTTCCCCAATTGCTCTGGTGGCGGCGTTTGTACCGGCTTGATCGGCGTCAAAGTTGAGGATTAGTTCTTTAGAGTCACTATAGCGCAATATTTGCCGCACCTGTTCTAAGGATAGGGCTGTACCCAGGGAAGCAACGGCGTTGGTGATCCCATTCTCATGGAGAGCTATGACATCAAAATATCCCTCGACAACTATCGCCTTATCTTCCTGGGAAATGGCTGTTTTTGCCTTATCTAGAGCGAAGAGGGTTTTACCTTTATTAAATAATTCAGTTTCCGGTGAGTTTAAATACTTTGGCTGTTCATCTTTTAAGGTTCTACCACCAAAACCAATGATTCGTCCTTGAGGGTCGCAAATCGGAATCATGATGCGATCGCGAAACACATCATAATATCCCCCCCCAGATGAGCGGGGTTTAATCAAACCAGCCTGTTGGGCTAGCTGTACGGGGTAGCGTTTGCTTTCCACTAGGTAGTGATAGAGAGTTTCCCAACCCGCAGGAGCATATCC
Organism: Nostocaceae cyanobacterium; assembly: GCA_035285345.1. Classification (GTDB taxonomy): domain Bacteria; phylum Cyanobacteriota; class Cyanobacteriia; order Cyanobacteriales; family Nostocaceae; genus JAYKJH01. The sequence goes on from JAYKJH010000172.1 coordinate 7,269, forward strand.
CAAACCAAATTGTTGGATAGTTTCCTCTCGTAGCTGACGTTGAGATACAAGATAATCTAGCGCTATATTTCCCGAATGTCTTAATGCATGTTGATAAAACTGGGACGCTGAAGCGAGAATTTCATATAACTGTTCCCGCAGGGATAACTGACGTTGTAATTCTTGACGTTGTTCTGGTTCGAGGGTTTTGACTGTGACCTGATAGCGCCGTGCTAAATCTAGCGCTACCTCTGCAAAGGAGCGTTTCCCAATTTCCATCAGGAACTTAATTGCATTTCCCCCAGCTTGACAGCCGAAGCAAAAATACATTTGCTTGCTAGGACTGACAGAGAAACTGGGGGTTTTTTCATCATGGAAGGGACACAAACCCACAAAGTCTTTACCGCGCTTGCGTAAGACGACATGTTCTGAGATGACATCTACAATGTCAGCCCGTTGTTTAACTTCTTCAATGGTGTCCGGATGCAGACGGGGAATGTGCATTGCTTTGGAATGGGGGATGGGGGATGGGGAGGATGTCGCGGATGATTGTTGTTTTGCAACAACAATATAATATCCATCAGCCCTAGATGCGTGGGGAATAGGGATTGGGTTCTGGGGATTGGGGAGCCATTACCAATTAGCCATTCCCGATTCCCCCATCCTAAACATGGCATTTTGTAAAGGAAATAGTAAAACATGGGACGTATTTTTATTTCAGCAGGTCACGGAGGTAGAGAATTAGGAGGACTAGATCCGGGTGCAGTTGCGGGAGGGACTACAGAAGCTAAAGAAATGATGCTGCTGCGGGATTTGATTGTTGCAGAACTGCGATCGCGTAATTTTGAAGTTTTAGCAGTTCCCGATGACCTGAGTGCTAGGAACAGCGTTCTCTGGATTAATGCCCGTGCCCGTCCTCGTGACGTGTCGCTAGAAATACATGCTGATGCGGCATCCAATCCGACAGTACGAGGAGCTAGTGTTTTCTACATTACTAACAACAGCGAGCGCAAAAGAAATGCGGAATTGTTATTACTGGGGCTGCTGCGGCGTGTTTCCATACCTAGTTTAGGAGCCAGACCAGACTCCGATGCTGGTGTGGGGCGATTGTTATTCTGTCGCCAAGTATCTACTGCTTCTTTATACATGCAAGTAGGATTCCTGAGTAATCCCGATGACCGGGGGTTGTTGCAAAATCGCCGTCGTGACTTGGCACTGGGAATTGCTGATGGACTAACAGCTTGGAGTCGTGTAATTGACCCTAGCGGCGCTCCCCCGGAACCAACTTACCCACCAATTAATATTAATATTAACGGTCAAATATACGCCGAACAAGGGATATTAGTTAATGGTAATGCATATATCCCCATTGATTTAGCAGACCGATTGGGGATTGATTTGACTAAATCACCAGAGGTGCGGCGGATTAATTACCGCAATGTTGTTTATATCCAGGCTATCGAGCTACGGGATTTTCACGTTTCTGTGGGTTGGGATGCGGCGACTCGGACAGTAATCTTGCGTTCCAATATTCAAATTTGTCCCGGACAAATTGACCGAATTATGGGACCGGGTAATACTTCTGAGGTACAGCTAATTATGTTCCTCAAGTCCAACAATGAAGCCGGTTTAGCTCAGTTTCCTGATTTAGCGAAACTCTATCGCGAAGAAGGTGCAATTGAGGGTGTTAACTATGACATTGCATTCTGTCAAATGTGTGTTGAAACTGACTTTTTGCGCTTTGGGGGTGATATTAAACCCAGTCAAAATAACTTTGCTCGCTTAGGTGATATTGGCGGTGGTCCGGAAGGTGCTTCTTTCCCTAGCGCTAGAATTGGTGTCAGGGCACATATCCAACACTTAAAAGCTTACGCCAGTCTGGAACCCCTGGTGCAGGAAGTAGTAGATCCCAGATTTCGGTTTGTCACACGCGGTATAGCACCCTTGCTCGATCAACTATCTGGAAGGTGGTCTACGGATTTGCAATATGGTACAAAGATTATGGCGGTTCTCAAGCGGCTGTACGAGTCAGCGGGATTGCTGTGAGTCACTTAATTTTGGATTTGAGATTTTAGATTTTAGATTGAAGAATTGTCCCCATGCTGCAATTGGGAGAATCTAAATCAAGAATCATCCTGATTTAGGAATTTTATTCACTGGCTCTGATAACCTGTTTGAATTTTAGATTTTGAATTTTTCATCCCCAATCCAAAATCCACGCATCCAAAATCTAAAATTTGGTGATTAAGCCTGTTTAAAAAACCTGATAATCTCCCGCACGTGGTCGAGAAATTGTCCATCGGTAGAAAGTTGGGCTATGGCTTGTCTGGCTTCTCTTCCTAACCGTTCGTGGTCTGTTTGATTTGTCGCCCGTTCTGCTTCTAAATTAGCCGCAATCCGTGCTAATTCCTTGCGGGTTTCTTCGGCATAATGTTGTTGGTTTGCTGCTAAAGAATAGGGAAATTCTGGATTTAGTTGCTCTTCTAATCTGCTGACAGTTTCTTCTAAGGTATTAAACCGGCTGCGGAGTTCGATAATATCTTCACGGGGATAGGTAAATTCCTGGCGAATCATGGTAAGTCTGGCGTATAAATATTCGTAGGCACTGATAGCTGGACGTAAGCCAGTTAATAACAAAGCCGCACCGGAACTGATATAACCCACAGCACTAATCCCTGTAGCAGCCATGGTATAAAGACCAATAGTCGAGAGAATATGTAAACCAATTGCTATCCAAAAGGAACGCTTTGCTAATCGCTGTACGTAATCTAATTGTTTGTCATCAACGGAGATATTTTTTTCCTGAGATTGACCGGCTTCTGCTAATACTGCTTTTGCCTGAAAATGAACGTTCCAAGGAACAGTAACAATCACCAATAACCACCAAAAACTTGCCCCCCCAATTACCCAATCCAGGAAATTTCCTGCTGGTACATGGAACCATTGCAATACACTAAAAGCCAGCAGCACAACTAGCACAATTCCCAGACTGGAACTGATAAAAAGATTGAAAAACATATTGGTTTGTCTCACAAGTAACGCTTGCTTCTATCATGGCTGCGGTCGCCGCTGATACTTGAGACCTTGTGCTGGTTTTTATAGTTTCACAGTCTGGGGAATTTCAGTTTTTTAATGATACAAATCGGTAAGTAGGGGTAAGGCAATGCCGCCCATAGGTATATTTTTATATATCGCGAATCAGATAAAATGTGGGAATCAAAATTAATCATGAACAATTCATCATCTATCCTTAATCCTCTGCTAGCGTTGAGAGAGAGGGTTAATTATCTATCGGTGAAAAAAATAACATGGCTAACTTAAATCTGCGTCGTCCCCAAAATGTAAATGGGGATTTTTATGTAGATAGTTCCTGCATTGATTGTGATACCTGTCGCTGGATGGCAACCGAGATTTTTCATGACGTAGAGGGACAGTCAGCCGTTTATCACCAACCAGATGAAAGTCAACGACTGCAAGCACTGCAAGCTCTTTTATCTTGCCCTACTAATTCTATCGGGACTTTAGAGAAACCCCAGGATGTCAAGCTAGCTCAGATGAGTATTCCGATTTTGGTAGATGAGAATGTCTACCACTGCGGCTATCATGCAGAAAGTTCCTACGGTGCAGCTAGTTATTTGATTCAGTTACCCGAAGGTAATGTCTTAGTCGATTCTCCTAGATTTGCTGCTCCTTTGGTGAAACGCATCGCTAAGCTGGGGGGAATTCGTTACATGTACCTGACCCATCGAGACGACGTAGCAGATCATAAAAATTTTGCTGAGTATTTTGGGTGCGTTAGCGAAGCAGGACGCCATAGCGTCCTTCGCATTCTCCACAGTGATGATGTCTCTGCGAGTACCCGCGATGTCGAAGTTCAGTTGAAGAGCGATCAACCCTGGGAATTGACTCCTGAATTGTTGATTATCCCCACTCCCGGTCACTCCAAAGGACACACTGTCTTACTATACAAAAATAAGTACCTGTTTTCTGGCGACCATCTAGCTTGGTCTGATAAACTCCAAAGATTGGTAGCTTGGCGTGATGTTTGTTGGTATTCTTGGTCAGAACAAATCAACTCCATGCGTCATCTGGCTGAGTATGATTTTGAATGGGTTCTACCCGGTCACGGTCGCCGCTATCACGCTGACACCAATACTATGCACCAACAAATGATTCACTGTATCGCCAATATGGAAGCAGAAGTCCATGCTTGGGGTGATTAGAAAATCCTAATTTTTGATTTTGAACCACAGATGAACAAGAGATTTACACAGATAAAATTTGATTTTTATGCTGGTTGCGACCGATGAGATGCTCATAGGTCTATTAGATATTTGGTTACATAGCAGCGCATAGGAAGATGAAAACTATTTCCCCGTCTAGGGTGCATCATCAGTATTTCTCCTCATCTTCTGGGTAAAGTCCATAATTTCTACTCCTATCCCCAACTTCAGCCAAAATCAGCTTTTAGTACAAAATGTATAGACTTATTAAAAATTGTTGACGACAACAGTTTTTGTCTCTGACGAGAATCATTATCTCTGGAATATAGATTTAACAAGACTTAAGAGGATTTTTATACTTCCATGATAATTATCTGCCCCTAGCTACATGTATCCGTGCAAACAAAAATTGCCGTGATTTATAGCACATAATAACTTACTATACTCTTAGTGTTCAGTTCCCTATTCTCCGGTTTCAATGCAGACAATTTTGATTGTTTTTTTAATAACCCGATTTACTAATAATAAGCTCTGGGATTGGTTATAGGTAATGAGTCATCAGTAAGGGGTGAGGTAAAAAAATATCAGCAATTACCTAGAACCCATTACTTATTACCTATGACCCCTTCTGGTTCGCAGTCGCCAGGGAGCGGGAAACCCGCCTGCAGCGCTGTCTCACCATTAGCCATTAGCCAGATAGGAGGTACATTTGGAATTATTAAGTTTATTTAGCGTAACTCCTGTTACAGGCAAGAATTATGCGTATTTTTCATTAACAAGACCGGCTTGAGTTAACAAAAGCACGAGTAAGCCTGATGGATAAATATCGAACTAGTTCAGTCATTAATCGCCACCCGCTTACTACCACAGCCACTACCACTGCGATCGCCGCCCTCCAGATAATGAGCCAGCGTAGCAGTAGTTACATACTCGTGCAAGAGAGCCAACAGCCCCACAGTTCTCTAGTGGGAATAGTTACAGAACGGGATGTAGTAGAAATCATTGCTAGAGGTGTGGATGTGAGTAATCTCTCGGTAACGGAGGTAATGAGGACGCAACCGATGACGATTACAGAAGCTGAAGCGCAAGACATTTTCCAGGTAATCAAAATACTGCGTCAACACCAGATACAGCATCTTCCTGTAGTCGGGGAGACAGGGGACTTAGTTGGGATTATTACCCAGACTGACCTACTTGAGGCGATTAACTATCGAGAAGTAGTAGACAAGTCAACAGCGCAATTGAGTCAGTTAAACCAGCAACTACAACAGGAAATTAGTAAGCGTCAACAAGCAGAAGCGCAAACATCAGAATTACAACGATTAAACCAACAACTAGAAGCAGAAATTGAAAAGCGTCAACAAGCAGAAACTGCACTCCAAGAAAGTCAACATTGGTTACAAGCAATAATTCAAGCCAGCCCGAATATTTTATATGTTTTCGACTTGGTAGAACAGCGCAGTGTTTACAATAGCCATGAAATCTCTGCATTTTTGGGTTACACAGCAGCAGAAATCAAACAGATGGGAGGGGAAATTCTCCAGCTGATGCATCCTGATGATTTAGAGGTATTCCCCGCATACTGCCAAAAATTTAATACAGCCAAAGATGGGGATATCTTGGAGTTTGAGTACCGGATGCGTCATAAAAACGGTGATATACATTGGTTTCTCAGTCGAGATACGGTGTTTGTTCGCACAGTCGATGGTCAACCGCAGCAGATTCTCGGTTCAGCAACGGACATCACAGAGCGCAAACTAGCAGAGCAAGCGCTAGAAGAAACTCAGCGGTTTATCCAAGCCTTAGCGGATGCTAATCCCAATATTTTGTATGTGTACGACCTAATAGACAAGAAAAATGTCTATACTAACCGCGAAGTTCTAACCAGTTTGGGCTATACCCCACAAGAAGTCCAGCAGATGGGACCTACGCTGAATCAAAATCTCTTCCATCCAGAGGACGCAGCAGCAATTCGAGAAAACATCAACAGATTGGCTAGCGCTAGAAATGGGGAAATTATAGAATCAGAATACCGAATGCGCCATAAAAACGGTGAATGGCGCTGGTTGTTTACCAGAGAGACCGTGTTTACTAGAACCCCTGATGGACAACCAAAGCACATCTTGGGTTCAGCGACAGATATTAGCGATCGCAAACGTGCTTTATCCTCACTACAAGAAAGTGAAGGGCTTCTTAGAGACAAAGCGCAAGCCCTGGAGATAGCATTAGCGGAACTACAACGTACCCAATCCCAACTAATTTTACAGGAAAAAATGGCTTCCCTGGGACAGGTGGTAGCGGGGGTAGCTCACGAAATTAACAATCCCACCAGCTTTATTTATGGGAATATTCAGCCAGCAACTGAATATGCTCAAGATTTACTAAATCTGGTTAAGTTATATCGGCAATACTACCCCTATCCAGTCACAGAAATTAGGGAATATATCCAGAATATAGATTTAAATTTCATTCGGTCAGATTTTCCTAAACTGCTCAATTCCATGAAACAGGGTGCAATCCGAATTAGCCACATTGTCCAGTCATTAAAGAACTTCTCCCGTCTGGATCAAGCCAAGTTGAAGCATGTAGATATTCACGAAGGTATCGATAACACCTTGCTGTTGTTGTCTCACCGTCTCAAACCACAGCGTCAGCATCCCGAAATTCAAGTTATTAAAGACTACTCTCAACTCCCCAAAATTGACTGTTACCCCGGTCAGTTGAATCAGGTATTTATGAATATCCTCAGTAATGCTATTGATGCAGTATCAGAGGTGAAACCTGACGGACATGAAGGATTTGGAGAAAATTCATTACCTATTACCCATTACCCATTACCCACAATTCATATTCGTACCTATACCAAGAATAATCGTGTAATTATTGCTATTGCTA
>JAYKJH010000173.1:0-32414 GCA_035285345.1 Nostocaceae cyanobacterium
AGTCATTTGACAACTCCCTGGTTGTTTCCCTTGCTAGATAGTTGACTATCTTGGTCTACATGAGCGTTGGTATCAATTCCAGATAAATTTACTGAATGTCCCAATTATGTAAAGTCTGGGGTTATATATGTACGTAATTTTCAGACAACTAGATTTGGGTGCTGCCTAATTTCCGTCTGGATGATTCATCCGATAATTCTGTCAAGACTAAAATCGGCAGCGAGATTTTCTGTGACTATCCCTTTGAAAAACTCTGTGCTGGTTATTTCCCGTGAGTTAAAGACCGTTGAACTTCACCTGTTTCCCAGAAAAACCTAATTCTAACGTCAAACTCACATTTATATTATAATTGCGAAAAATTGCTTGGGCAAATTATCCCACGACTGACACTAAGTGCAGCGTGGGATGAGTCCTTGGAAGCTACAATTGATGTGGTTAACTTATTTGGGCATGATCCTGGAAGACAGCCCAAGTATTTCTGCCCTTAATTTTTTGTCCGTATGCTAGCGTACAGATATAGTGGGAGCTTTCCTGTCTGTATGCACTTATCGCTAATATTGTACTCGCTGGAATTGCTACTTTTTCTGCATCTGGAAGCTGTGCAGAGTCTACAGGACGTGATTTAAAGATTGTGTTGGTTGTCACAGTTAATTGCCAGATTTTAGCAGCCTGTGGCTCTTCCGTCGGAGGTGACAGAGTAATTACATCTTCTCGTACCCAACCCTGGATACTTGTCTGTGGTAAACAACTGATTTTGTACCATGTTCTTGAGTCGTTTGCTGGACGGTTGCTATCGAGAATCTCAACGCGATCGCCTGGTTTTCCGTTAGCAATCACATTAGAACTTGAATTTGCTGGAATCACCGGCTCCTTGCGAATATTAATCTCAGCATTGGGGTTGCTGGGGTTATTACTTTTGAGAACACCGAATTGTTTTGTACTAGAAGCAGTCATTTCACAACTCCTTATTTTTTTCTAGTTAAGTCGTAGATATTCTGAAAAATAATTAAGTTTCATGCCTCAATTTTTCAGTTAACTAGGCATGAAATTTTTTCGTTACTATCTACCCTAAAAAAACAAATTTTCTTTTTGAAATTATGTATGTAAAAATTCCCAGCGTCAATTGACAAAACTTATATTTTGGCGGTTATTCATTAAATTTAGGTAAATTTACCCAATTTATACTATTATCTCACCTTCTCCTTATCTTCAATACATCAAAAGCTTAATTAATTATTAAAATTCATGGTTTTGTATCTTATATATTAGATTTATTAAAACTTGTATTAGTGCAAAGACCGATATTCTTAATCTGTACATCAAGAACAAGCTTTATATATTCAGCGAAACAAGATTAGAAGTAGAACTACTTAACAATTAATATTTATCTAGTTAATCACTTATTCATTAGTTAAAAGAGCAATTGCTTGTTTAATCCAATCTTCGGCGATTGCATCATGAGGTAGTCCGACTTGTTGACTCACCACTTGCAAAGCGTGACTCACCTCATGGGGAGTATATCCTAAAGCTAATAGTGTCATTTGGACATCTTCTAAAATTTCTTTTGGAGGTCCACCTGTTAATACCATAAAACCAGCAGACTTGCGCCACTCGGATAATTTTTTTCGCAATTCCAGACATATACGTTCGGCAGTTTTTCCTCCTACACCAGGGGTTTGGACTAATAATTGGGTATTACCAGTAATTATTGCTTGGACTAATTCCGGTAATTCCAAAGTATCTAAAAGTGCAATTGCTAAAGCAGCACCAATACCGCTGACACTTAATAAATAGCGAAACAAATCCCTTTCGGCTGAGGTAGCGAAACCGTAGAGAAATGGTTGTTCTTCGCGAATTTGTAAATAAGTGAAAATCTGCACTATTTCCCCAGACTTGGGTAACTTTTGCCCCAGCCGTGATGGGATTTGCAAATCGTAACCCAAGCCATTAACTTCTAAAATGAGTTGTAGGCGATTGCCGCTACTTTTGTAAGTTTCTACTAAGATACCTTTGAGATAGCTAATCATTCAAAAAGCCAAAATATTGGAGACCTTCTAGAATACCGCCTGCACAAAAGTTTTTTGCCAAGTAACGGTAATCAGCCGGATTATCATTGTACCAATTTAGTAATTCTGGAAGAGCATTCCCGACAATAATTCCCCGTTCGTTTCCTACTGCAAATAAAGTAACATCGTTACCAGAATCACCACATACGACGGTGTTTTCCGCCCCAAAGTTCCACTTCTGGCGGAGAAATTGTACTGCTAAACCTTTACCACTTTGACGAGGTACGACATCCAAGTCCACACCACTACTGTAGATTAATTGAATATCTAAACCAGCCGCTTGGAAAATTGCTTCCAATTGGGGTAAGACTGCTTGGGAGTCTTGTTGTTTGAGGTAGAAACTGACTTTAAACTGACGCTGTTCGGAATCTGGTTGGGGTTCTAATTGAGGAAACCTAGCCGTATTGGATAATATCACGTCCCGGTTCCAACCAGAGGAAAGTTTTTCTGACCAATCTATATCGGGAGTATCAGTACCATCAAGATAAATTTCTGTACCCACAGATAGAATCAGTCCATCGGGGTCTATAAGATTTTTTTCCTCTTTTAACTCTTGATACAACAAAGGCGATCGCCCGGTAGCATATACTATTCTAGTGCCATATTCCTGACGATGTTGGCTGAGCTTATCTGTTAGTTCTGCTAAAGCTTGGTCATCACCCACGAAGGTGTTATCTAGGTCAGTTACAAAGAGAAATTGAGTCACGGCTTTCTGTTAGTATTCCAAAGGACAAAGAACCAGGAAAGATTTTGAGTTATGAGTAGAAACATGCTAGCTATAGCAGTCTCTACAAGTTATGAATTTTGAGAGAACTTATAACTGATAGCTATTAGCTCTTCCCTCCCAAATCTTAGCGGAAAATGAACTCAATTAAGCGTTTATACTCAATGAATCTGGAGAAATGTGATTTGGGTGTAATCAGTCTGTTCCAGGGTGACAAAGGGTGTTGTACCCTTAGCGGATACGGCACAATTTCTATCTCCAGTAGCTAGACCTGTTGGTTATCAATTCGCTGAGTGGATAATTTTGTTAAAAAAGATACTCTAATGCCACCAACAAGTTAAAGGTAATTACTATTGAAAAGTGTTAAGTTATATCTGATATATATAAAGTTAAACAAAGTTTTGTTAGACGTAGCTAATTTCTCCACATCGTTGTGTAAAGTAAACTGCGAATAGTTAGCACTCAAGTGTTAAGATTTTAAGTTTTTCGCCCCTCCGCCAAGATATGACAACATCCTCTGATAAAACTTCTACTCCAGCCAGTGCTGGCAATCCTCAGACAAAAGAAACGCTGCATCACCAAATTGTAATTGTTGGTGGTGGCGCAGCCGGTATTACAGTAGCGTCCCAGTTACGTGCAAAAAATGGCAAGCTGGATATTGCCATCATCGAGCCTTCAGACAAACACTACTACCAACCTGCGTGGACTCTGGTGGGTGGAGGAAGCTACAAAGTCGAGGATACAATTAAGCCAGAAAAAGACTGCATACCCCCTGGTGTGGCGTGGATTAAAGACTATGCACTCAACCTCGACCCTGACAACAACGCTGTCATCACCCGCGAAGGTAAACTAGTTTCCTACGACTACTTAGTAGTGTGTCCGGGAATTCAAATTGACTGGCATTTGATTGAGGGACTCCAGGAGGCGTTGGGTAAAGATGGAGTTTGCAGCAATTACGCTTTGCAATATGCCCCCTACACCTGGGAAGTGATTCGCAATTTCAAGGGTGGTAACGCTTTATTTACCTTAAGCGCTACACCTATTAAGTGTGCTGGAGCTCCGCAAAAAATCATGTACTTGGCAGATGATACCTTCCGCCAGAATGGCGTTCGCAGCCAGTCCAAGGTAACGTATTACTCTGCCGTAGGAGCAATTTTTGCTATCAAAGAATACGCTGACTCCTTACTCCAAGTTGTACAGCGGCGAGAAATTGACCTGAAATTCAAACACAACCTCCGAGCTATTCGGGCAGCGACCAAAGAAGCCGTATTCGATGTCACCACCGAGGCTGGGGTGGAACAGGTGGTCGTTCCCTACGACATGATTCACGTCACACCCCCCATGAGTCCCCCTGACTTTATTAAAAACAGCAAGCTAGCAGTACCCGATGGGGCACTTAAAGGCTGGGTGAACGTGAATAAACAGACATTACAACATAACGTTTACCCTAATGTATTTAGCATCGGCGACGCCTCATCCTTACCTACCTCGAAAACCGCTGCAGCTGTTCGGGGACAAGCACCTGTTTTAGTGGAGAACTTGCTGGCTGTGATTGACTCTCAGTCCCTGAATGGTAAGTATAACGGTTATACCTGCTGTCCCCTAATTACAGGCTACGGCAAAACCATCATGGCGGAGTTTGACTACAGTGGCAAACCCAACTCCTCTTTCCCGATGGACCCTAGCCAAGAAAGGTATAGCATGTGGCTGCTGAAACGTCACGTCCTTCCGTGGGTTTACTGGAATCGAATGTTAAAAGGCAAACCATTTGAGGCACAGATAATTAAGCGGATATTTGGGAAATAGCTAGAGGGTAATAGGTGATGGCTAATGGGTGGTTGGGTTGAAATTACTCCCAATCCCCAATCCCTAATTCCCCGTCCCTATTCCCTATTCCCCAGATTGCGTAGTTGATCTAGGTGTTGATTGCGTTCCTGAAGCTGTAAAATCAAGGAATTACACACGAGTTCACACAAGTCAAAAATACAGGGGTTAGAAACCTGATAGTAGACGTTTGCACCTTGAGGGTGACGAGCGACTATTCCAGCTTGGGATAATATCTTTAGGTGTTTGGAGACATTAGCCTGACCTAAACCTGTGGCAGCGATGATTTCTGTGACGTTCTTGGAACCTGACTTTAAGCTGCAGACTATTTGCAGCCGACTTGCTTCTGACAAGACTTTGAAAAACTCAGCAACCAAGGATAAGGCATTAGGCGATAGTTCAGTAATCTGACTGTTAGCAGTTTGTTCAGTGTTAAGTAAGGCTGGTGGGAAAGAAGTTTTAGACATATGACATAAAATCTCAAGTCTACATCTTTAGGGTAATTATCATTATTATATAACTAAGTCGTTATACTCAGGCTGGTTCTATACTCTCCCTTCACCAAACAGCACAATGTATAGCAACAGACGTATAGGTTAGGACATGATATTTTTCTCTTCAGGGAACAGGGAACTCTTAACAGGGAATAAAAAATGTCCTAATAATTGTGGCGACTGCTATACATGATAAAGATTATTTGTCAACCGTAATAGAATTGGGAGTAATTGTTTATATTAAGTTAGGAATTTAAGCTCTGATTTTGTGGCAATTTAACAACGCAACTATAAGGGTTACAAGCGCGTTGCTAAAAATAGTCATACCTCGCCACAAGTCTTGTATTACTACTGTCCGAAACTATTGTTATTTCGTACAATTAAAATTAGAATATCAGGGTTTACTGACAATATAAAGATTTCATCCTTTGAAAAATCTAATCAAAAACCACCAAAGAATTAGTAAAAATTATAGTTAGCAGCAAAACACAGGCGATCGCATAACTTAAGTCTCTTCTGTTCATCATTCCAACCGAGCGCTCGCGTCCTTTTTCTGGATATATTGGAAACGAGCGATGTTTCAATCCCCTTACGGGGAGTAGGTAAGTGAAACCGCTTACATAGCCTCCCAGCAAGCGGAAATCGCAGTTTCAATCCCCTTACGGGGAGTAGGTAAGTGAAACAAGAAATTATAACATAAGGAGATTATAACATGGAAACGTTTCAATCCCCTTACGGGGAGTAGGTAAGTGAAACCATAGTATCCCCCTATCCCTGTGTCTGCGTACCTAATGTTTCAATCCCCTTACGGGGAGTAGGTAAGTGAAACTAGAATTTCATTACAACGGATGTAACCAGATTAATTGTTTCAATCCCCTTACGGGGAGTAGGTAAGTGAAACTTGGGGCTGAATTGAACGAAGTTTTGTTATATAAAGCTAGTTTCAATCCCCTTACGGGGAGTAGGTAAGTGAAACCTCAAATATGAGGTATTACCCTCGATTAGACGTAAAGGTTTCAATCCCCTTACGGGGAGTAGGTAAGTGAAACAAAACATCAATCAACAATTCAAAACCTTTGGTGGAACAGTTTCAATCCCCTTACGGGGAGTAGGTAAGTGAAACAACATGAGATAGTGAAAATTTACTCCATCGAAACATGGAGTTTCAATCCCCTTACGGGGAGTAGGTAAGTGAAACACATCCGATGTAATCAAATTAATTGATTGAGGTTCCTGTTTCAATCCCCTTACGGGGAGTAGGTAAGTGAAACCATGAACCGAATTACTTATCCACAATAGGTCAGGAGTTTCAATCCCCTTACGGGGAGTAGGTAAGTGAAACTAATTTTTCACCAAAAAGCAGCTGACGAATTCTGCATGTTTCAATCCCCTTACGGGGAGTAGGTAAGTGAAACTAAATTCTCTTCTATCCATAGTGATGATGAATTATCTTGTTTCAATCCCCTTACGGGGAGTAGGTAAGTGAAACCGATTATGGTGTAAATAGCAAGTCGGAGGTTTTGGATGTTTCAATCCCCTTACGGGGAGTAGGTAAGTGAAACTTCTTAACAGTCCTGTCCAACTTGGGTTTAGACCCGATTGTTTCAATCCCCTTACGGGGAGTAGGTAAGTGAAACTGCGGATATTGAAAAAGTAAACATATGACAGTTACCTAGTTTCAATCCCCTTACGGGGAGTAGGTAAGTGAAACTAACTTATGTCCATCTCAATTGCGATTGAATTCCTAGTTTCAATCCCCTTACGGGGAGTAGGTAAGTGAAACCATGAAGAGAACGAAATTGTGTTAACAGCTAAAGCATTGTTTCAATCCCCTTACGGGGAGTAGGTAAGTGAAACACAAGAGGGGATGGCGACCAGTGTATTAAATGCAGGTGTTTCAATCCCCTTACGGGGAGTAGGTAAGTGAAACAAGACGTTGTTGAGGGAGTTGAAAACGGAGACTATCTTGTTTCAATCCCCTTACGGGGAGTAGGTAAGTGAAACATGCTCAAAGAGCTGGTACGATTCCTCAAGCCTCAACGTTTCAATCCCCTTACGGGGAGTAGGTAAGTGAAACCAGATTCTGCTAGATGGGCTTCACAAAGCACCTTTCTACGTTTCAATCCCCTTACGGGGAGTAGGTAAGTGAAACTCCCCAAAACCAACATTGATTGACTTCAAACAAACCACATGTTTCAATCCCCTTACGGGGAGTAGGTAAGTGAAACATTTGGTAGAGAACTTGCCAGTTACATTAGGGCTTGCAGGTGTTTCAATCCCCTTACGGGGAGTAGGTAAGTGAAACTATGGTTAAGATTCAGGACAGATTACCAGAAAAAGGCTAGTTTCAATCCCCTTACGGGGAGTAGGTAAGTGAAACTACATCTATAGGGAATGGTTGCTAAATGACCCTGAGGTTTCAATCCCCTTACGGGGAGTAGGTAAGTGAAACTTTCAGAATCCACCCCGATGATGCTAAAGAGGGTTATGTTTCAATCCCCTTACGGGGAGTAGGTAAGTGAAACTCCAACGTCAGCGTAGTATTTCCATTCGCAAGGATGAGGTTTCAATCCCCTTACGGGGAGTAGGTAAGTGAAACCGAGTTTCCAACTGAGCGCGATCGCGCTGCAAATCGTTTCAATCCCCTTACGGGGAGTAGGTAAGTGAAACTGAAGGAGGCTGGAACATGAAGTGGATAACAATCACGATGTTTCAATCCCCTTACGGGGAGTAGGTAAGTGAAACGCCTCGTTTTGCAGACCTTACAGTGTAAGAATTCTAGAGGCTGATCCCGAAGGATTGCCATTTTGTGGCTACAAAGTAGCCCAATGTAACCTAAAAAAACGACTGAAAGTCTTACAGGACAAGCGACCGAGGCATTCTACGAAATAATAAGGGTTTCAGAGATTTTCAGAATCGCTCGGAAAACCTTGGAAAACCAGTAGCTAAAGCTACTGACTGAAACTTGTGCTTTATTCAATTTTCAAGGTGCAGAGCTAATCAAGTAAGAATTGAGATTGTTGTTTTTAGGATTTTTAGGGGTTTTTTTAGCTAAATAAGCCTAAACTTGATTAGTTATCAATTTAGCTGAAATTTGCTCCTCTGTCAAGGCATGAATCACAGTTATTTCCGAAAAATCACAGGAATTAGTAACATCTAGGTTCTGCCAAGGAGACTACAGGGCAGCTAGCAATGTTCCCAATCAAAGTGTTAAACCCGACACGATAAATGTACCTACTTTGTTGTTGAGAAATGTAAAAATAACCAAGAGCATAGCCATCACCGCTGAACAGTCCTAGGTAAGCGGTATAGCAATCTCCAAATTCTTGGTTTGACAAGTTATATTTGGTGGGCGATCGCTTGAAAGTAGACTTAACAAGAGAGACATTATTAATTGTTGTGAACTGAGCAGGAATAGTAGAGTAGGGATGGACGCTGTATTTTATCGCCTCAACTTGTTCATTGCTATCTGTACAGCGGTAGGTGTAGATTGGCAGATGGTAGAAGCACAACCCATAAGAACACCACCCATAGCGGTACAACCAATACAAACATCATCAGTAGGGGCACAACAGTGTTGTGCCCCTAGTGGTAAAGACGAGATATTTTCCTGTCCTTATCTTGCTTTGCTGGTAGTAACCTATCGAAAATTGCTGGCAATTGAACAGTTAATTGATAATGATGGCAACGGATAACCAAGAACAAAACGGATGAAACGGATATGTTGCTCGTGAGTACAGATAACCTATCCGCTCATCGCCGCCTTTGTTGCAATTTGCGATAAACTGCTTTCACATCCACATTGTGGTGCGCCAGAGCAACCAAAGTGTGATATAATAAATCTGCTACTTCCCCGGCAATGGCATCAGCGTCATCATCCTTAAACGCCATTACCACCTCAGCGGTTTCTTCCCCAATTTTCTTCAAAATCTTGTTATCCCCACCGGCAAATAACTTACAGGTGTAGGAACTGTCATTGGGATTGTCGCGGCGATCGCATATCACTGCAAACACCTGGGACAAAGTATCTGCAGGAGGTGGGGAAATTTTCCCATCTACTTGGTGGAAACAACTGCGTTCCCCCGTGTGACAGGCAATATCTCCCACCTGTTCCACACTAATAAGCAAGGCATCGCTATCACAGTCGTAGCGCAAACTATGTATTTTTTGAATATGTCCGGAAGTTCCGCCCTTATGCCACAGTTCTTGACGCGAACGACTCCAAAACCAAGTTTCTCCAGTTAACAGCGTCTTTTGCAACGACTCCTGATTCATCCACGCCATCATCAACACAGTGCCGTCCAGATAATCCTGGACAATTGCTGGCACTAGTCCCCGCTCATCGTAGCGAATTTTATCTATTGGGATAGCGTCAAAAAAGGAATTCGATTCAGCAGCAGACATACCAGCTAAAGTTTCCAAGTAATGATTCACCTGTACAAGATACCATTGTTAATGGTGCTTAGTCGGGTTTTTTCCTCCTCACACTTAACTGAACCATTTTAAACCGACACCGCTGCTGGGATACGCTCATGCCTCGCAAGTTGCATTTTCACTGCTCTCCAAGCAACTTGATGAGCTTTTTCTTCATCACCGTACCAGTGCAGCGCCGAATTATAAGCCGCACGGTACAGGTCTTGGTGTTCTTGTCCTAATAAAGAGCGAATCTCCACAGGCAACTCATGATTGGAGGTATATAACATAATTTATTTTTCCTGGTATTGCTAATTTACTACGATATAAAATCTGAGCAAATTTCACGCCTACCTCAAGGTAGAAGTGTTAACTTCCCAGATTAGGAGAGAACCTTGGTAAATACCTCAATTAAAACCACAAAATCACAAGAAATCTTTGCAGCGGCACAAAAATTAATGCCTGGTGGCGTTAGTTCACCCGTTCGCGCCTTCAAGTCAGTCGGAGGACAACCCATTGTATTTGACCGCGTTAAGGGAGCCTACATTTGGGACGTTGATGGCAATCAATATATCGACTACGTAGGTACTTGGGGACCGGCTATTTGCGGTCACGCTCATCCAGAAGTAATTGCAGCACTGCACGAGGCTTTGGAAAAAGGCACCAGCTTTGGCGCTCCCTGCGTGCTGGAAAACGTGCTTGCCGAAATGGTAATTGCGGCAGTGCCCAGCATTGAAATGGTAAGATTTGTCAATTCTGGTACTGAAGCTTGCATGGCTGTGTTAAGGCTGATGCGTGCTTTCACCGGCAGGGATAAAATCATCAAGTTTGAAGGTTGCTACCACGGACACGCCGATATGTTCTTGGTAAAAGCCGGTTCGGGTGTCGCTACCCTCGGCTTACCTGACTCCCCTGGGGTACCTAAATCCGCTACTAACAATACCCTGACTGCACCTTTCAACGACTTGGAAGCCGTCAAAGCACTGTTTGCGGAAAATCCTGGCGAAATTGCTGGTGTAATTCTAGAGCCAGTGGTGGGTAATGCTGGATTTATTCCTCCCGATGCTGGATTCTTGGAAGGCTTACGGGTAATTACTCAGGAAAATGATGCTTTATTAGTCTTTGACGAAGTAATGACCGGCTTCCGCATCGCCTATGGTGGCGCCCAACAGAAATTTGGCATCACTCCCGACTTGACCACTCTGGGTAAAATTATCGGCGGTGGTTTACCTGTGGGAGCCTACGGCGGTCGTCAGGATATCATGTCTATGGTGGCGCCAGCAGGTCCAATGTATCAAGCGGGAACCTTGTCTGGTAATCCTTTGGCGATGACAGCGGGTATTAAGACCCTGGAATTGCTGCAAAAGCCAGGGTCTTATGAGTATCTGGATAAGATTACCAAGAAGTTAGCAACCGGAATGCTAGAAATTGCTAAAGAAACTGGACACGCTGCTTGTGGTGGTCAAATTAGCGGTATGTTTGGCTTTTTCTTTACCGCAGGTCCAGTCCATAATTACGAGGATGCCAAGAAGTCGGATACTACTAAGTTCGCCAATTTCTATCGCGGGATGTTAGAGCGTGGTATTTATCTGGCACCTTCTCAGTTTGAGGCTGGGTTTACTTCTGTAGCGCATACTGAGGAAGATATTGACAAGACTCTAGCGGTAGCGCGGGAAGTGATGGCTGGGTTGTAGGTTGGGAATGGGCATTGGGCATTGGGCATTGGGCATTGGGCATTGGGCATTGGGCATTGGGCATGGGAAACTAATGACTAATAGCTAATGGGTAATAGGTAAGTCGCCGATTACCTATTACCTACTCCTCATTTGAGGAATTATTAATGGTTATATAGCAATCCGAATTGAATCGTGAGAAGATACGTAAGTTCAGTCGTTAATTTCCAAGTTAAATTTTATTCAACCCTGGCGATTAGAAATCGCGGAACCACATAGGCAAAACCCGCGCAGGCGGGTTATTTTATCAAGTCCACGCAGGTGGACTTTGTTTGTGTAGTAGCGAATTATATTCGCCAAGTTGTCTCTGAATTTCTCACGAATCCTCCACGGATTGCTATATAATCTTTCGGTAAGCGTAAAACTCAGAGGCGCGACTCCATGAGATATAAGCGACTCGTGCGATTTTAATCGCAGTAATCTTTTAATACTTTACCTAATTCTTATGCTTATGTGCTAGCATAAGAATGTAGTTGGTTAGGTCGAGCCATGATAATTTACGAGTTCAAAATTAAAGGGAAAGACAAGCAGTATCGTGCGATAGATGATGCGATTCGTACTAGCCAATTCATTCAAAATAAAGCCTTGCGCTATTGGATGGATAACAAAACAGAGAAAGTCGATAAGTATGCATTAAACAAATATTGTGCAGTGTTAGCTGCTGAATTTCCCTTTGCTGACGAACTCAACTCAATGGCTAGACAATCTGCTGCTGAAAGAGCTTGGAGTGGCATATCTCGGTTTTACGATAACTGTAAAAAGAAAGTTAAAGGTAAAAAAGGGTATCCAAAATTCAAAAACAATTGCCGTTCTGTGGAATACAAAACATCAGGATGGAAGCTTTCTAATACTCGTAAAGCCATCACTTTCTCAGACAAAAAGGGAATAGGGACTCTGAAGCTAAAGGGAACTTACGACCTGAACTACTACGACATTAAGCAGATTAAGCGTGTCCGGTTGGTACGTCGTGCAGATGGATACTACGCTCAATTTGCCATTGATGTTGACCTGAAAACTGAAACTCAACCGACAGGTCAAGTAGTTGGTATTGACTTGGGGCTAAAGTACTTCATTGCCGACAATAAAGGTAATGTCGAACAATCACCCCAGTTTTATCGTAAGTCTGAAAAACAGTTAAACCGAGCTAAGCGCAAGAAATCCAAGAAGTTCAGTCAGGATAGAAAGAAAGCTAAACAGCGACAATCAAACAATTACCACAAAGCCAGAAATAGATATGCTCGTAAGCATTTGAGAGTAAGTAGGCAACGGAAAGAGTATTGCAAGAGATTGGCATACTCCGTCATCCAGTCTAACGATTTGGTAGCCTATGAAGACTTAAATGTGAAAGGGCTGGTAAAAAATAGACATCTAGCTAAATCCATATCTGATGCTGGTTGGTCAACCTTTAGAGCATGGGTAGAGTATTTTGGACACAAATACGGGCGATGTACTGTTGCTGTTCCTCCCCACAATACAAGCCAAAATTGTTCTCACTGTGGCTTGAAGGTGAAAAAGTCTCTGTCTACTAGGACTCATGTGTGTCCACATTGTGGTTTTGTAGAAGACAGAGATGTTAACGCAGCTATCAATATTTTGAAACGAGGAATCAGTACCGTGGGGCACACGGGAACTTACGCTTGGGGAGATTTGCCCTCTTGGGCGGTTGGTGCAAGCCTGCTGTCTAACGGCGAGTCACTGAACCAAGAATCTCAGTGGCTTCAGCCATGAGAGTGTCAACGAACAGGCGAGTGTCTGAGCCGAATTTTCTGACCGGCAGTCAATATAATTAAGTTAATCAAATAAAACTAAACACAGATTAAATACGCAGTATCGCTGTGCTGCTATTTTTCTGTGTTTGTAGTTAGTATATTTTCAGTCTGCCACCCAGAATGCGATCGCCCAGAAAGCCCAGAAAAATTAATCCGCTCGTTGCTCATGAAACTCTGGGTTAACCGCTCTGATTTGTCACATAGAGGAGATTATTAAATTCATGGCCAGAATCGAAACCAGAACCGAACCCATGGTATTAAACATGGGTCCGCACCATCCCTCGATGCACGGTGTGCTACGGTTAATTGTCACTCTGGATGGCGAAGATGTGGTTGACTGTGAGCCGGTAATTGGCTATTTGCACCGGGGTATGGAAAAAATAGCCGAAAACCGCACCAATATTATGTATGTCCCCTACGTCAGCCGCTGGGACTACGCAGCGGGGATGTTCAACGAAGCCGTCACTGTCAACGCACCGGAAAAGCTGGCAGATATTCCCGTACCCAAACGAGCCAGTTACATTCGCGTCATCATGCTGGAATTAAACCGCATCGCCAACCACTTGCTGTGGTTTGGACCATTCCTAGCGGACGTAGGCGCGCAAACACCCTTCTTCTACCAGTTCCGGGAACGGGAAATGATTTATGACCTGTGGGAAGCGGCTACAGGTTATCGCATGGTCAACAACAACTACTTCCGTATTGGTGGTGTAGCGGCAGATTTGCCCTACGGATGGGTTGACAAATGCGAAGACTTCTGCAATTATTTAGTCCCCAAAATTGATGAGTATGAGCGCTTAGTTACCGACAACCCCATCTTCCGCCGTCGTGTAGAAGGTATTGGCACCATCACCCGTGAAGAAGCCCTCAACTGGGGTTTATCAGGTCCGATGTTACGCGCTTCTGGCGTCAAGTGGGATTTGCGGAAAGTTGACCACTACGAATGCTACGACGACTTTGACTGGGATGTGCAGTGGGAAACCGCTGGTGACTGCTTCGCTCGTTACCTAGTGCGGATGCGGGAAATGCGCGAATCCGTGAAGATTATTCAACAAGCTATCAAAGGACTTCCCGGCGGTCCCTACGAGAACTTAGAAGCCAAGCGGATGATGGCTGGGAAGAAATCTGAGTGGGATGGTTTTGATTACCAGTACATTAGCAAGAAAGTTGCCCCCACCTTCAAAATTCCCAAAGGTGAAATCTACTCCCGTGTAGAAAGCGGTAAGGGTGAATTGGGTATTTACCTGGTAGGCGATGATAACGTCTTCCCCTGGCGGTGGAAAATTCGCGCCGCAGATTTCAACAACCTACAAATTCTACCGAGCTTGCTGCGCGGTATGAAGGTGGCTGATATCGTCGTGATTTTGGGTAGTATTGACGTGATTATGGGTTCGGTGGATAGATAGGAAATATCTGTTCTCCGTCCGGTATTGAGCAGTTGTACTTGCGTACAACTGCTCGGTTTTTTTGTTTGATATTTTGCATCAAATCTTCTTTGCTGAAAACTGGCTCAGGTTCAAAATACACCTCAGCAAACGTCTCCAACCAGACTTTAGCCGTTTCATTAAAACCGGAAAAATCTGCCAGCCTCATTACGAGTTAACGGGTTTAGTAGCGAAAAAATGGCGGAAAAATCGCCCCATATGTTAATTCATATACTAAAATACCTATTTTTCATGGGGCGATTTTTCCGGAGGCTGGCAGATTTTTACACGTTTAGACCCAACCCCAACACACGGCTTTTCAGGCTCATAGATTAATCGACACAGACTGGCTACTTTGATGTATAGCCGCTACATTTTTCCTAGACAAAACGGGACAATCAAGGCAAGTTTGGGCGGTTGATTCATTTTTACCTTCTGAGTATACGTCCTAACTGTCCTGTCCATTGCTATAGCAATATACAACACCCGGATGTAGATTGAAATTAAGCCTATGCAACTTCAACTAACAACTTCTCGCACTTTCTCCGCATAGTCTTTAGGACGAAATTTCCGAAATTGATTCATAAAAAATTGCCGCCAACTCATAGGTAAATAAGAAAGTATTACAGCTAAAGTCACTTTCCCAGAAAATCCTAAAGCCTGACTAGACTCATTTAAAAGTTCTCGTCCCTCAGCACTATCGCCATTTTCAACTAATCTTAAACCTAGAGCTTGTTTAATCCCAGCTAGTTTTTGCAAGCGAACTTTTTCTAATTCAGTTTCCCTAAATTTGTAACTGCTTAAACAGAAACTCTTCGCCTTTAAAAAGTGAATTTGTTGTTTTAGACTTGTTTGACCACCATGCATTCTATATTCCATTAAAAATTCTGGAATAAAATAGCCTTGTTTCCCAGCCATAGCTAAGCGCACAAATAAATCAAAATCTTCGCATCCATCAGCTTCCGGACGCATATAATCTACTGCTTGCAGACAATCGCGACGAAATAGCGTCGAACCCACCTGTAAACTTTGATAGATAAAAGCTTCCGCTAACAAATCAGGAATTACTCCCTGTAATCTATCCTTTCCCCACTTAGCAGAATTTTCTTTTGTCGCAGCTTCATTTCTTTGATTATTCTGATTAATAATCCAATGATTCGTACAAACAAAATCTACACTTGGTTTCCCATCTAAAACCGCTACAGTTTTTTCCAGAAACTCCGGTGTAAGTGCATCATCATCATCAAATTTTATAAAGTAAGTCCCCTGAGCCGCTTCAAAACCAGAACGCATATTTCGGCTGCGTCCCCCATTAACTGGTTGTCTTATATAACGAATTCGCTCGTCTTCCCATTGCTGGACTATTTCGGGTGTATTATCAGTAGAAGCATCATCACAGATAATAATTTCAAAATCCTGATAACTTTGTCCCATCACACTATTCACTGCATAAATCAGGAAATTGGCTCGGTTATAAGTAGGAATACAAACACTAACCTTGGGCATAATGAGAATATTCTGGTTAATTACAAGTTAATCAGCATTAATCGGCGGTTCTTATTTCCCCAGCCCTCTAGCTGACATCGAGGATAATAAGTCATCTTATATCTATCACACTTTATTAGCCATAATTTCCAACTAATCAAACTGTATGAACATCTTAATGTTATCCTCCACATTCCCCTATCCGCCAACTCGCGGAGGAACCCAGGTAAGAACTTTTAACTTACTCAAGTATTTAAGTCAACGTCATACAATTACCCTCGTCACTCAACGAGAAGTCGATGTCACAGATGCAGAAATAGCTTCTTTGCGTGATTATGTAGATGATTTAGTGATTTTTAATCGACCACCAGACATCACAGAAAAATCAGGTTTATTGGAAAAAATTCAACGCTTTAGTAATTTTTTACAGCAGGGAACTCCACCACATGTCCTCAATCGCTATTCCAGAGAAATGCAAACTTGGATTGATAATTTCGTGCAATCAGGTAAGTGTGATGTAATTACCTGCGAACATAGTGTCAACGAAATTTATGTGCGATCGCCTTGGCGAAAATCACTCAAAACTATAGTAAATGTTCATAGCTCAGTCTACGGGACTATCAAAAATCAACTCGAAACTAATATTTCCGAAAACTCCCTCAGAGATAGATTAAATTTACCCCTGTTACACCGTTACGAACAACGATACTGTGCCAAATTCTCCACAATTGTTGTGACTACAGCAGAAGATAGACAACAAATAGAAAAATTTAAACCTCCTAGTCAAACTAGGATTATTCCTAACGGTGTAGATTTACTAAAATTTCACTATCGCCCTAACGATACGTCTGGACATCGCTTAATTTTTATTGGAGCAATGGATAATTTAGCTAATATTGATGCTGTGCTTTTTTTCAGTAATCAAGTATTACCAGAAATTCAAAAAAATTACCCGAATACAACTTTTGATATTGTTGGTTCTCGTCCAGCTAAAGAAATTTTAGCTTTGCGGGAAAAAGTAGGTATTAATGTTACTGGACGTGTAGATTCTATGGTGGAATATTTACACAAAGCTACCATCTGTGTAGTCCCGATGCGAACCGGATTTGGGATTAAAAATAAAACCTTAGAAGCAATGGCATCTGGTATACCTGTAGTTGCAAGCGATCGCGGTTTAGAAGGACTAGCAATAGATGGAACAAATGTACCACTACGCGCCCTACGCGCCAATACCCCCAGCGAGTACGTCTCAGCTATCAGTCAATTATTTGAGGAACCGCAATTAAGATGTAACTTATCGCACAATGCCAGACAACTAGTAGAAAGCGAATATACATGGGAAATTGCTGGTCAGCGTTACGAGGAAGCGATATTAAGTAATGTAGGGGTGGGGTTTCCCCACCCACGTTAAGAAGGGGTTTCCCCACCCACGTTAAGAGCGGTAGAGACGAGATAACGGAACCTCTGGAACTAAGAACTTTGACGGAAAATTGCGGCTGGGAAATGTAGATTGTTTTAGAAGTCGGTTATGATGCTAACCTACTTGTGACAAGGACTGGTGGACTTAACACTTAGGAATATAGCAACCACCGCAAGACTTAGAGTCTGTAAATTCAGGGTGCTTTGTTTTTGTTTGCTGCTATTTATTTTGCAAAGATAACCGATAATTGACACTTGACGCTGGAAGCTTGACTAATGATGATTGATGAATTCCCAATCAAAAATATCCTGGCAATAATACGCAATCGATTACTTACAAAGTAGCGAAAATGACAAATAAATCGCAAAAGCTGAACTCAAAACGTGCTAACCAAATGCGACGACGGGAAGAAAATGAGAAAAGTCCAGTTGCTAAAAAAGACCACCCGAAAAACAAAGGAAGTTGGTTAGCGTCATTGCTAGCTTTTATGGTGTTATTAGGTGGTGGAACGCTGGTTATTGGTGGAGCATGGCTGAGCATCCAATTGATATTAAATCCTGATGGTGTGAACTGGCTCAATCAATATTTACCAGAATGGGCACAAATTCCTGTAGGTAATCGCAAACCACCGCAAACCCTGACCCAAATTCAAAATAGCCTCTCTCAAGAAGGATTGATAGCGGGAGACACCCTTCCCTTAGATGACGAGGAAAAGTTATTTATTCTTCCAGTTAAAAAGCAGCTTTCTATTTGTTCTGCGGATTGTGAATATATAGTTGAACTGAGAGTTTATGAATTAGCACCTGGATTACAACTTAAAGTAGGAGCAGAAAAACGCTACCATTTATTAAATCAATTAGCCATTCAAGGCCCAGAAGAATCCTTTGTCATCGCTCCAGTAGTCAACGCTGACTCTGATAGTCAAGGTTCGAGCATTCCCCTACCGTTGACCGAGGTGGGACGGTTTGAAGTCCAACCCTCCTCGGAAGGGATTTGGTTTTATTTACGGGGAAATCGCCAACAGGGAACCAATGCGATCGCCTACGGACACATCATTCACTACAACCCCGAACAAGCTCACCTGCAAAACATGCTCTCCTGGACTTCTCCCGCTGGAGAACTTCCCACATGGCGACAAATTACAGGTAGTAACACCCCAGAATTAATTATTAATCAAACTGTAGGTTTAGAACCCCTATTCCGGGTTTATCAAGTTGCTAAAGTAGAATTTTTCCTGAACCCGACTCAGCTAGAAGCAATTTCCCTTTCACCACCAGCACTGGACAATTCCGATTATCAAGATGCTTTATTATTGGCACGCAGTGGACTGTGGACACCCGCTAGGAAGTTGTTACAAACCCTGCAAAAACAACGCCAAAAACCATTACCAGCCGCAGCAGCAGCACAAATCGATTTGATTCGGCTGCACTCAGATTTTACCCAAAACCAGGCAAATACCAATTGGGCAAATGTCTCTCAGGAAGTGCTAGCAGAATTGATTGATGGACGCTGGGAGGAAGGCTTAAAAGTTTATGTGGCTTCCCCAGAAAATACTCAAGAAGTTGCGACTCTTCTGGAAGCCGATAACGGACGGTTACGAAATCGCATAGAAACTGCTTTGCGAGTCCAACCCAACAATCAAGAAGTGCAAGCTTGGAACGCATTGATAATGTCCATTAAACAAGGACGCAACCAGACGGAAGACTGGTTAAAGGAACAAAGTAAAAAGACAAAAACCAACCTTCCCTATATTCAAAAGCTCCTCAGACGCCTTGACGGCGACTATTCTGACGGTACTACCCCCACTAATCATACCAGCCGCATAGTTGGTTCAGCCCAACCAGTCACCCAAATCAACCCCAAAGAATGGCTGCCATTTAACCCTAAAATCCCCTTGCAGGTGACACAAAATGAAGTTTGGTATCAAGTAGAGGTTTCTGCCTTTAACGACGGTAGAGGCTGGCTGCTGACGCCGTTTACTAGCATCCAACTCCCAAAAACCGAACCAGAAAAATTTATTTGGCAGCAGTTGGGTTTAAATAACGAATCTGCCATGCAAATAACCGTCTGGACAGCAGACGGACAGCAGCAAACCACCAACGTTACCATCAAAGGGGTGCAATTGCGCGGTGGGGTTTTGCGACTCTTAGCCTCCGCCACAGAAATGCTGCAACAACGCTCCAGTTCTCCCAATCAACCCCCACCTCTAGCCTTGACAGATGCCGCCTTGGAATGGGTGCAACCATCTCCCATCACCCTAGAAGAAGTATACCAACAGCAGCCCCAGCAAGTACAGGCAATGTTACCCCGGCTGTGGCGGGAGTTACAAACGGTTGGTGCGATTAAAGGGACTGTAAGTCCTAGCTTTGAACAACTGCGCCAACAAATGGGAGCTTGGCCTGTACAGGTGATTGATTTAACCGGCGATGACAAGCCAGAAGTAGTCCTGAATATCTCACCAGAAACCATCGCCACATTAAATCAGACAAAGGGTAAAACACCAAATCCACAGTCCAATAACTCTCGCGCTCGGACTTTAGTTTTTGCAGATACTGGAAAAATTATTTACAATGGCTTCCGCATTTCTTCGCAACCCTCACTGACAGCGATCGCCTCCCTTGAGTCAGGACAACCCCCAGCCTTACTAGTCGAAGACAGTAAAACATACGGTTTCCAGCGCTGGAATTCCAAAACTCAGCGCTTTGAGTGATACGTCATTGGTCATTAGTAATAACAATCAACTAATGACTAATGACTAACGACTAAATTTTATTCTTTCCGACATGTAGCGACTTGCTTATGTTGCTTGATGATTTGCAAGTGCTGTAACAGCGACTCCACTTCGGCTTGCAGATGCAAAAACTTGACTTGTTGATCGACTTGATACAAAGTCTTCTTGACATCGCGGGTTTGGAGACATTGAGCTTGGGATTTGCCCGCGACAGTTTGGGAACTGGATGCACTAGATAAACAGCTTACCATCAGTTTCTAGTAATAATTGCTTACTCACACCATTTTAGATATTGTAACCTTATTTTACAATTAATGACCCAATTATATGTATCTTTTATAATTGAGCAGCCAAATGAAAAGTAGGGTAGGGGGCATGGGTTATGGGGCATTGGGCATTGGGCATTGGGCATTGGTTATTCTCCCCATTACTCATTACCCATTAGCCATTTTCCTAACCTCATTCTCAGGTAGACTAAAATAATAAAACTCTAAAAACTGCCTCCTGGCATTGGCTTGTGCGTTGATTACAACTTGGAGCTAAGTACTGAGCAATCCCGTGACATTGAGCATCTCTGCGATTAAATCAAATTATTATCCCTGGCCTGGACTGATAGAAGCTTATCGGCAATACCTACCTGTTACCGACCAAACGCCAGTTGTCACTCTTCTAGAGGGTAACACACCCCTAATAAGCGCCCCCGCCATAGCTGAGCGCATCGGTAGAGGAGTGCGAGTTTTTGTCAAATACGACGGACTGAACCCCACTGGTAGCTTCAAAGACCGGGGAATGACAATGGCAATTTCCAAGGCAAAAGAAGCTGGGGCAAAGGCAGTAATTTGTGCTAGCACTGGCAATACCTCGGCTGCTGCTGCCGCCTATGCTAGACGTGGGGGAATGCGAGCCTTTGTGCTGATTCCTGATGGTTATGTAGCGCTAGGGAAGTTAGCGCAGGCTTTGGTATACGGGGCAGAAGTACTGGCAATAAAAGGTAATTTTGACCAGGCACTGACAATTGTCCGGGAAATGGCAGAAAACTATCCTGTAACTTTGGTAAATTCCCTCAACCCCTACCGTTTAGAAGGGCAAAAAACCGCCGCATTTGAAGTGGTAGAAGCACTGGGTAATGCCCCAGATATCCTATGCATACCAGTTGGTAATGCGGGGAATATATCAGCATACTGGATGGGCTTTTGTCAATACCATCAACAAGGGCTGTGCGATCGCCTGCCGAAGATGATGGGATTTCAAGCTGCTGGTAGCGCCCCGATAATTAAAGGTGAGCCAGTCTCCCATCCAGAAACTGTAGCTACAGCAATTCGCATCGGCAACCCCGCCAACTGGCAAAAAGCCCTAGCAGTGCAAACCGCTTCTGGTGGAACCTTCAATGCTGTCAGCGATGAGGATATTCTCAACGCCTATCGGATTTTAGCATCAGAAGAAGGAGTATTCTGCGAACCCGCCAGCGCTACCTCCGTTGCTGGATTGCTGCAAGTCAAAGACCAAATTCCCAATGGTGCTACTGTCGTGTGTGTCCTCACAGGTAACGGCTTAAAAGACCCCGACAGCGCCATCAAACACAGCGCTGCCCAATTCCATCAGGGGATAGAAGCGGAAACTAAAGCCGTAGCCCTAGCGATGGGACTCTAGGACTGGGAAAAAGGTAGACTTGGGGGACGCTTGGGAAGGGGGAAGAATATTTATCCATGCCCTATTCCCCTCCATCTAGCGCAGCGCGTCTATTCTCTGCCACTCGGTCGCGTGTTAAGCGGTCAATAGCATCACCCAAAGCAGTAGTCAAGCTGCGGCGTGTTTGAGCATGGTTATGTTGCTCAGACTTCAAAGCTTGCAGCAGGCGATCGCGTTCGTTTAACACAGCAAGCAGTTTAGCTTTCAACTCTGCTTCTGATTCGAGTTGTTCCATTTCCTGGTGAACATCTGTCTGAGATAATTCATCATCAAATGGCACGTTTGGCAAACTCTCAGCTTGGTCAACTTCTGCCTTCAGAGAGGCGATAGTCTCTTGAGAGAGCTTAGCCTCCTCACGGCGTTGCTGTGCCTCTGTATTATACAGTTGACGCCAAGTTTCAGCACTTTCCCAAGCGGCATCACGGTCTTTTTGCAGTTCTGCTATCTGCTGTTTGAGTGCCTTAATTTCCGTCAACCACTGTGTTACCTCGTAGCTCATAAAAGCAGGGTTTGTTAATTTTCTGGCTTATATTAATATGTCATTAGCTAGACGTGATAAATAACATCAATTATAGGTGAATTTGGCAAAACAATCGGTCAAGGTAAACAGTAGATAGTCAACTACTCTTGCCGCTGATTTATGCATAAATTTCGGTTTGTTCGCTTCTTTCGCCATCTGAATTGGCGCACCTTCAAGAAAACGCTAGCTCGCGTAAGTGAAAGGCGTCTACTAGGATTATCCTCTGAAATTGCCTTCAATACGATGTTATCGCTGTTTCCGGCGATTCTGGCGGTGCTGACGGCAATAGGTTTATTTGAAGAATCGTTACAAGCAACCTTTAGACAGTTAGCACAACAAGTCAGTCGCGTAGCACCCCAGGAAGCGCTGGTACTGATGAAAGATTTTGCTCGTGAAATTACCCAGTCAAAAAATAGCGGTTTGTTTTCCATCAGCTTTGTCGTAGCGCTTTGGACGGCTTCTGGAGGTATTAGTACTGCGATGACAGCCCTTGACCAAATCCATAAAATTCCCAATGAACACATCCGACCCTTTTGGAAGGCAAAACTCATATCCATAGGATTAACCCTCGGTACGATTATTTTGCTGTTGCTGGCTTCTTTTTTGGTGTTTATCAGCGATTTAATTTTACAATTTTTCTTACGGGAAATACCTAGTCTTTCTCTAGTGCTACCCATCTGGGAACGGTTACGCTGGTTGTTAGCACTAGGTATTGTTGCTACTGCCTTTGCTTTTATCTATCGCTATGGCCCAAGTCGATGGAATCCTGGCACCCCTATCATCCCAGGGGCAATATTGGCAGCAATTTCGTGGGCGTTAGTATCCGGGTTATTTCGCCTGTACGTGGCGAATTTTGGTAACTATAACAAAGCTTATGGTGCCGTTGGTACAGTCATAGTTCTCATGCTCTGGCTTTACATCAGTGCGGCTGTCGTGCTGATAGGTGACCAGTTAAATGTGACAGTGGGAGAGGATATGAAGCGACGTGGGGCATAGGGCATGGGGCATGGGGCATTGGGCATGGGGTATGGGGTATGGGGCATTGGGCATAGGGCATTGGGCATGGGGCATGGGGCATTGGGCATGGGGCATTGGGCATGGGGCAGGGGAGACAAGGTAGAAATGAATTTACCATGCGCGATTCCCCAGTCCGATTCCCAATCCCTAGCCCCCAGTCCCTGATAGAGGTAAAATATCTAGCTATTCGTTTACAAAAACCCTACATAGCCAATGTCTCAATTACCTTCTGGGGTTCCTGCTCTACCGGGTGATTCTAAAGCTGCTAGCTTACAGCGCCTGCGTACACTCACCCGCTTGTTGGATAATGTTGTTGCAGTTCCGGGGACACCAGTTGCCATCGGACTCGATCCACTGATTGGCATGATACCCGGTATTGGTGATTTCTTGGGTGTGGGTATCTCTGCTTACATTGTCTTGGAAGCGGCACGTTTAGGTGTACCTAAAGCTACTTTAAGTAAAATGGTTTTTAACATTCTTTTAGATGGCTTTGTCGGGATTCTACCCTTTATAGGAGACGTGTTTGATTTCACCTGGAAAGCTAACACCAGAAATCTCAAACTCGTGGAGGCTCACTTGGCTTCTCCCCATAGGAGCGAGAGAATAAACAAGGGCTTCCTGATTGCTATCCTGGCAGGAATATGTATCTTTGGTATTGGATTAGTAGCACTGGGTGTAGTCTTAATGAGACTCCTGTTTGCCGGACTGGCTCGCTAAATTTGCTCAGGATGTCAATTCTTAATTCATACCTCAGCACTTAGCACTGTCAACTAAGAACTTGCAAAGGGGGTAATTTACTCGCAGTTAATATTTTAGTCAAAGTGTAAAATGAAAGATTGGTGGCAAACCACATTTCCTAAAGGTCGGCAGACTCTGACAATTACTGATGCTAATGGTTATCCTGTACAAATAGCTTATGGTGAAAAAGGTACGGGTAAGCCTTTATTTTTAATGCATGGCATTGGTAGTTGGAGTTACAATTGGCGGCACAGCGTTGAGCCATTGTCTAAATATTTCCGAGTAATTTGTTTTGATGCTAAAGGCTATGGTTATTCTGGCAAACCCTTGCATCAGCGAGAAAAACCAGGTCATCAAGTCATTGAGCTAGAGCGAATTATTCGGGAATTGTGTGATGAGGAGGCGATAATTGTAGCTGAGTCTTTGGGAGCGCTAGTTTCTCTTGGCTTAGCTCAAGATTATCCCGAATTAATTTCTCGGTTAGTAGTAGTTAATGTCCCGATTTTTCCGGAACGTTTACCTCATTGGGGAATGTGGTTGCTTTCTCAAACACCCCTCGATTTGGTGCAGACAATTGACTCTTTGCGGATTCCCTACTTGTTTGCACCAATTGTCCGCGAAATTATGGCACTAGAGAGACGCACAGTGCTGTTTGACCCGACAATTTTGACTGCGGAAGACATCCATTGGATAACCTATCCGTTTATTGAGTTTCCTGGTACTCTGGCTAAAGTTGCTGAAGAATTACAAATTGCAGCGCGAGAAATTGAACATTTACAAGAAAATCAACCGAATATTATCAGTAAAGTGCAAAATCATCTCGCTAATATCAAGTGTCCCACCCTCATTTTGTGGGGTGAACACGATAGTTGGTTCCCGGCTAAAGATGGGAATAAATTACAATTACGGATTCCTAATTCTAAGTTACAAATTATTCCTAAATGTGGTCATGATGCATCGTCGGGAGCTTCTAGAGCGGTCAATGAGGCGGTGTTAGCGTTTTTGCGGGATACAGGTTGTTATTAATACTATAGCAACAGACATATAGGTTAAGACATGATATTTTTCTCTTAAGGGAACAGGGAATAAAAAATGTCCTAATAATTGTGGCGACTGCTATAAATTCTACAGATATCAGTTCTAGCTAAACTATATTTAGGCAAAAAGGGCACAGAGCGTGTTGTGCCCCTACATTGTTAATCTGGTTAATTTAACCTTTCTTTCCCGGTACTAAATTCAACTTACCACTCCCATTCTTTACTACATTTTCCCGCTGCGATAACATTGGGTGATATTCAAAATTATTCCACAACTTAATCAGGTCATCATAATGGCGGTGAAAAGCATGTCCTGATTGTCCGGGAGTCTGAATAGAAACAGAATTATCCCATTCGGCTACGTCTATAATCATTCGCATAGATGGCAACCAATTTGCCATGTAAGATTCCGCTGCATTCCAGTTAGTTGCATTCACAATTGAACCACCACCAGCGGTGGGAAAAGGACCGCGATTAAATAGTTTTTCTATTGGTGCAATTCCTGATTTTCCTAATGTTAAGTTGGTAAATGTGATAGTGTGTAAGTCACCCCAATGCCATTTACGAGAATCTTTACCAAAAGTATTCTCTAATTCCACGACTGCTTCCGCAAAAGCTTGACGAAAAATCTTGTCGCGGTTTTCTACTGTACTGGTTTTCTGATTATCCCACCAAGGACTATTGGGTTTGTTGACTAATTTTTCGACTACTTCAAACCACCTGTCATCACCCTGGGGATAAGCGTCTTTTGGTAATTTATTGTGAAAGGTATCCGCTAGTAAATGCTTCCAGAAGGCGTTGAAAATAGCCGCTGGAGTGCTATCGGCACTTTGTTGAAAATCCCAGCCTTGGAGAAGATTCTTAACCTGATCCAAGCGTTTATCTTGCAAAGGAAGTTGCAACAAAATAGGTACTATAGTTTCGGCATTGAGATTTTTATTATCTGCTTGAATTTTCTGGACATCTGCAACAGTGATGGGAGATTTTTGGGCGGAAATCATCTCATCAATGCGTTTGGCTCGATAACCTGCATCCCATTCTGTGGTAATCAAATAAGGATAATTGCCATCAACTACGGCGTTATTTGCAGTAGTGATATAGCCAGATTCAGGATTAAATACAGAGGGTAATTTATCAAAGGGAATATAGCCTTTCCATTCAAATTCATCAGTCCAGCCAGGAACGGGATAGCGTCCGTCACCGCTATTACGAATGGGAGTTTTACCCGGCATTTGATAGCCAATATTACCATCTACGTCTGCATAGACAAAATTTTGAGCAGCAATATCAAAATTTTGCACTGCATTACGGAATTCTTGCCAGTTTTGCGAGCGGTTGATTTGGTTAATAGATGCTGCTAAATTAGAAGATTCTAGTGCTGTCCAGCGGAGTGCGATCGCATAGCTGTTAGGGAAGTCTATACCGGCTTTTCGCTTAAAATCTTTTACTGGACTATAAGCATCAGAAATAATTGGTCCGTGACGGGTATAACGCACAGTTTGCGTCACACTTTTACCGCCAGAAATTTGAATATTTTCCTGTAACAATTGCATATCAACCCATTTCCCATTCACTTCGTATTGGTTGGGATTATTC
This sequence comes from Nostocaceae cyanobacterium, assembly GCA_035285345.1. Taxonomy (GTDB): domain Bacteria; phylum Cyanobacteriota; class Cyanobacteriia; order Cyanobacteriales; family Nostocaceae; genus JAYKJH01. Next base: position 26,681 of record JAYKJH010000173.1, read on the forward strand.
GGGTTGATTTTCTCAATATACAAATCCATCGTATCGGGAGCAACATTAGTTACACCCCATGCAATACGGTCATTGTGACCGATAATTAATCCCGCCATACCAGCAAAGGAAAATCCCGTAACATCGTAGGGACAATTTAGTGATTTTACTGAACAATGTAGTCCTATTTCATACCAAATAGATGGGTTTTGCACCCGCAAGTGGGGGTCATTAGCTAAGATGGGTTTACCCGTGGCGGTAAGCTTTCCCGATATCACCCAGTTATTAGAACCTATAGCGCTAGTGAAAGAATTCAGAAGGGGTTGCAGTTTATGCAGAGATGCGGAAATTTCTTCTAGTTGGGCGATGCAGGATTCGGATTGGGAACAGGGATACACGGATGGGGGATGGGAAACTGAGGATAATTCCTTCTTGTCCCCCCCTTGTCTTTTTTCTCCTGTTGTCCCTACGTCTTGATTCTCCGCGACAATAATCGGATGGTCGCTAGGATAGGGGGGATAAAGTTCTTCTACCTGTTGTTTGGTGAGGGTTTTGAGCAAAATACTGCGGGTAATTTCCGAGTCCATATTCCAACCCAAATCATACGCCATGACTTTGCCCCAGGTGAGGCTGTGCAGGGGTTGCCAAGGTTCAGGTTTATAGTTGGGGTTAAGCATTTTTAACACCCCGTATTCTAAGCTGAGGGCAGTGTCTTGGTGGTTGCTGAGATAAGCATTCACGCCCCTAGCGTAGTCTTGGAGAATTTCTTTAGTGGTGGGGTCTAATTGTGCAAATTCTTGTTTGGCTACCCTTGCCCATCCTACAGTCCGCAGGAACTTGTCAGCGTCTAGCTGCGAGGAGCCGAACATTTCTGCTAGCCGTCCGGAACCAATATGACGCCAAAAGTCCATTTGCCAAAATCTTTCTTGGGCGTGAATATAACCCTGTGCCATGAATAAATCATGCTGATTTTGAGCGTAGATGTGGGGGACACCCCATTTATCCCGCACTACTTCTACAGGTGCTTGCAAGGCTGGTATTTGAATTGTCCCGCTTTCTTGGGCGAAGGAACGGCGAACTGTCCACATGCTGAAAGCAGCAGTCAGGAGAGTGATGGTGAGGATGGTGATGCTGAGAATTTTGAGGATTTTGCTGCGGAAGATTTTTCCCATGATGATTTAAGCAGTTTGGGGACGTTAGTTCTCTCCCATTTTCTGTCCTTTGACTGTAAATCGTCCCGTGGGTAAAACTTTACCCATTTTAATCTTCCACTGACTGTTTCTCATAGTTGCCTCAGCGGCGCATGTCCTTGTACATAGAAGCAAAAGCTAATCCTTGCAAAGGTTAGATAGGTATTTTTCAACTTTTAAATCACGCTGAGTCTCTGAGAGATTTATATAAAAGTATTACAATACTCGGTTTTTATTGATAAATGTTGCAGTTACTTGATTCCATTGCTAGAGTGTGTTTGCAAAGTAGTTTTGGTTAATGCTTGCATCTAGGAGACGAACCACCTATGCTCTACATCAATCTTGGCTCGCTACCCAAGAACAGTTTCTAGGATGACCTGCAAGATATTTCGGTGACTGCAAACTATCAACTCTTAGGCAAGATGGCGCTGGAAATATCTTGATGACTGCTTTGATGACGTTATTGACTACGGAGTGAGAGGGTTACTCGCTTGCGAAGCTTTGGTATTTGGATATAGAACGCAAACATTATTGAAGTCTGACTGCAAGACAAATCTCAGGGTGGACAAACAACTTGGAGTTCCCTAACGAAATTTATCTTGAGATGTCTTGCTGGCAATAGTTCAGTCCAATCTTATTCCCATCAAACTCTTCACTTTTCAGGGAGAGTGCGAGCAGATGAAGGGTCTGCTCCATCTTTGAGCGTGGTATTGACAGTCGATTGAGACAAAAACCAACAGAGGTTTGAGTTATGAACATTCAAGGAAAGACAGCGCTTGTGACGGGTGCTTCCCGTGGAATTGGACGAGCGATCGCAACTGAACTAGCCCAACAAGGAGTGAAACGCTTGTTGTTGCTGGCACGAAATCAACAGCAGTTAGCTGAAATCGCCATTGAAATCGAGGCTTTGGGTGTGGAAGTCGTTACCCTAGCTTTAGATTTGAGGAACCCAGTAGAGGTGAACATTACCGTAGCGCAAGCTTGGCGAGATTACGGACCTATTCATCTGTTGATTAACTGTGCTGGTATAGCGCATCAAGCTCCCTTTTTACAGTCCCAACTACCGCTGTTGCAGGAAGAGATTAATGTGAATCTCATGGGAATGTACACGATTACTCGTTTAGTAGCTCGTCGGATGGCAGTACAACGGGAAGGAGTTATCGTTAACGTTTCTAGCTTGATGGGGAAGGTAGCAGCGCCAACGATGGCTACTTATTCCGCTACCAAGTTTGCGATTTTAGGATTCACCCAAGCCCTACGCGGAGAACTAGCAGTACACAATATTCGAGTCATGGCTTTGCTGCCATCTTTGACCGATACTGACATGGTGCGAGAATTACAGTGGTTTCGCTGGGTAGTCCCCATGACTCCCCAGAAAGTGGCTCAGGTACTTGTTGCTGGACTGCACAAGGAATCACCAGAAATCCTGGTGGGATGGCAAAGCCATTTAGCAGTATGGTGTAACCGGATTGCACCAATGCTGCTAGAGCGGATTTTACTACTGGCTGCCCCTATGTCCCAGCCTAGACAACAGCGCTACCAACAACTCAAAAATGCTCAAGCTTCCTCACATTGAGCTTGAGTAGCTAGTGGTCAACCGCATTAGTGTTGCCGGTGATAATTCTTGGCGTCAAAAGCACCTTTATGACTGGGTGCATAACTTAACCCGCTTCATTTTTCCTGGACAAAACGGGACAACCCTTTACAAATCTACTTGTAGGATGCGAATATCCGGGGCTTGAAGGGGGCGGTAGTTGAGAATAATCTCAAAAACAAACAAGTTAACCGCCCCCAAATGCAAGGGTTGTCCCGTTTTGACGCTTGTTTCCCCCAACCCCTGACAATTAATGCGGTTAACCACTAGTACTTTTGTAAGCCAACTTTACTCTTGTTTGTAGTCAGCGATTTATCTATTCCGCCGGGAAGACCCCCACTAGAGCTGGAGGGGGATATATCGAGCGCAGCGAGTACCCCTACCCTCCCATTTGTATGGCGATATTTCATAATGATGGTGTAGATCGGGGTTGTATGGTCACTTTTACCAGATATTGAGCGATACAGCGTGTTGTGGGTAAGTAAGGGAGTCAAATATCTTCGATTTAGGAGGTCAGGTGTTTGTTGTCCCTAATTCTAGTAGACTAGAATAACTGTGTAAATTATTTTTATTTTAGCTATATTAGTCCTGACTTAATTTCAGGAAACAATACCCCTATGGAAACAATTGAGTTAAAGTTCCTCTTAAAGTTATTGGGATGTGAGAATTATCGGTCAACCCTAAGCGCCAGTGCTTTCAACAGTTTTAAAGCTAAAGATAAAATTTGTCGAGATTTGGGCGATCGCGGACTTGTAGACTACTCTCGCGAAATTGCTTCCGTCAAAATTTTACCCCCAGGACGCGCTCTCCTGAGTGCTGACATAGAACTGTCACCGTTGACCACTAATGAATTAAAGGTACTGGAGAATATCAACAAGGCTTCCGCAAAAACTCCTCCTAGCAAAATCAATATTAAATCTTTAAAATCAGATGAGCGAGATGCTATCTTGCAACGTTTCCATGAACGGGGATTGATTGAAGTTGAAATCAAAATTAAACGGACTAAAGCAGAGGTTTGGCTGACTGAGAGAGGAATTGAGTATTTGCGGGATGATTACCACCCCAAAAAAGGTAATCAACCTGTCATAAGTTTGGATTTATTAGATAATTACCTGCGATTTTTACGGAAATCTCTGCGTGATAAGCCAGGACAAGTGTTTTCATCACCGCTTGTTAGTAATGAGTCGGTTACTGAAACAAATAGCAAACCGAGTGATGAAGAAATTTTAGAAATTATCCGGAAATTAGACCAGGAACTTGGTACAGAGAATTATTTACCCCTTTTCCATCTGCGGAATAAGTTACAACCGCCGCTGTTACGGGAAGAATTAGATAAGTCCTTGTATCGTCTACAACGCAATGACCTAATTGAGTTGAGTTCCTTACAAGAAGCGATCGCATACCAGCCAGAAGAAATTGACGCTGGTATCCCCCAAAATATCGGTGGTCCGCTGTTCTTTATCACTGTGAATTAGTGGTTGGTTCGCTAAACTAAATTTATCTGGTTCGTAGTGAGCGATTTATCGCGATTATAAGCGGTTAATCGCTTACTACAAACTAGACTGCTAGTCAGATATTTTCACTGTCACATCATTATTTTTCCAGTTTTATCGGAGTTCCAGTATGACATCAATTGACGAACTTATTAAACGCGAAGTAAACCCCTTTGATCTGATAAATTTAAAACCTGGTAATTTTTGGGGGGAAAAACAAGACTCTACACTCATGGTTGAGTCAATTCATCAACAGGAACTTGCTGAAATTGAAGCAGAGCTAGACTTAGTTGCTAAAGACCATCGTAGTCGTAGTTTATTGCTTTTGGGTGACTCAGGTTCTGGTAAAAGCTATTTATTAGGTAGGCTCAAACGTACCTTAAATCCCAAGGCTTTTTTTGCCTATATCGGTCCTTGGGCTGATAGTGAACACATTTGGCGTCATGTTCTACGCTACACTGTTGATAGTTTAATGCAAGTTCCAGAGGGACAACAAGATTCGCAGTTAATGCTATGGTTAAAAAGTTTATCAGCCTTCACTAAACGCAACGTAAAACAGCGAATTGCTGAAGATAATTTTTGGGAAATATTCCAAACAGATAGAAAAAAATTTATTAAACACCTCAAGCAAACTTATAAATCTGCAAGTATTTATAATCCAGACATTTTCTTTGGAGTGCTGCATGACCTCACCAATCCTGAATTATATGATTTAGCCTGCGAATGGTTGCGAGGAGATGACTTAAGCGATGAGTCCATGCAGGAATTAAAAGTTAAGCACTGCATTGATTCAGAAGATGCAGCTAAAACTATTTTGTCCAACTTTGGCAGAATTTCTACGGAAACTCAACCAATTGTTTTATGCTTTGATAATTTAGATAACATTCCCACATTACCAGATGGTTCTCAGGATTTTCCTGCTTTATTTAATATCAATACAACGATTCACAATGATTATCTCAAAAATTTTCTGGTAATTATTAGTGTAATTACTAATACCTGGATACGAAATAGAGACCGCATTCCGCAAGCTGATAGAGCTAGAATTGATAAATTTATTCAGCTAAAAACCATTAACTTAGAACAAGCAGAAGCACTCTGGAGTTATCATCTCAATCCTCTACATCAACAAGCAAATCCCCTGCCTGATTCCCCGATTTTTCCCCTAAATAGCGATATATTAGAGCAAAATTTTCCTGGTGGTAAAACTACGCCTAGAGCTACCATCAATCAGGGAAAGATTGAATATCAAAAGTACAAACTTTCCCTACTAGAAGCCAAAAAAACAGATGTTAAACCAACTCCTGTAATTCATAAACCAACTCTGCCGAAAGGAGATATTAAACAACCTACTCCTGATAAAAAAATTCCTGTCATTCCTTCACCGCTACCTCTAAAAAATATTAATCAACCACCACAGATTCCTACACCAACGCCACAACCTCAAAAAGATAAAAGTCAAGCAGAATTTGAATTGC
>JAYKJH010000174.1:0-13834 GCA_035285345.1 Nostocaceae cyanobacterium
GCGATCGCGTTGCTCAAGCAGATAATTGGTAGATTTGTACCAATGATTCCCTGAAACCTCTTACCATAAACCTAAAGGACTGGAAAAACAAGCCTATGACTTCCGCTATCAACCCACCCCCATTCCCGCAAACCTTACCCGACCATACACAGTTACCAGAATCCGATGGCACATTTGTGAAAAATTTTCAGGAGCATCCCCAAAGCATTCTGTTAACTGATTCCATCGAATCTGTACTGCAAAATCGTCATCCTGATGGTCAATATTGTATCGGTCAGGATTGTGGAATTTACTGGCGATTAACTGACCCTCCAGAAAGGGGAGCCGAAGCACCAGACTGGTTTTATGTACCCAACGTTCCGCCTAGTCTCGACGGTCAAGCACGGCGTTCCTACGTATTGTGGCAAGAATATGTTGCACCGCTGATTGTAATTGAATTTGTCTCAGGAGATGGTAGCGAGGAACGGGATAAAACACCTCCATCTCAAGGAAAACCAGGAAAATTCTGGGTTTACGAGCAAGCTATTCGCGTCCCCTACTACGCAATTTATGAAGTAACTAAAGCGCAAGTCGAAGTTTATCATTTAGTTGATAATACTTATAGGGGAATGACACCGAACCAACGCGAACATTACGCGATCGCATCTTTGGGTGTGGAATTGGGAATTTGGCAAGGTCAATATCAGAACTTGGAATTACCCTGGTTGCGCTGGTGGGATGAGCAAGGAAATTTATTGTTGACAGGTCATGAAACAGCCGAAACCGAACGTCAACGCGCTGAACAAGCTGAATTACAGTTAGATATGGAACGTCAACGCGCCGAAACCGAACGCCAACGTGCCGAGCGGTTAGCAGCACAGTTGCGCGCTGCAGGTATTGAACCAGATGCGTGAGCGATATTTGCAGTAAATTTATTGGTGCGATCGCTTTGTTCTGTTATAGCAGTCGCCTGATTTTCCCTACCCCCAGGGGGTAGCAAACTTCCGGAGGATCAGAACCCCAACTTTGCAGAAGTTGTCGGGCTAGGATTGCTATAGATAATAATTAATGTTCCGAATAAAATATAAGTGGAACGATTATTTATCTTCCCGCTTATATTTTATTTGCTCCAGAGCATTTTCTGGCTGAGTTGGCTTTAAAAAAAGTACCCCTTTAGGGTAATACAATCTGTCAGAAACGATTGACATAATAAAGGTAAGTTTACTTAGGAATTACTGTTATGGATGCTGCTGCTGAAACCAACACCTACACATCAGAAACCTACACCACAGAAAACTACGACAAATACGATAGATACTACAAACGAGCCTGCGAAGTATGTGTACCTATCATCCTGAAAGTACCTGTCTTTGTCGCCCCGATTGTGATTGAAAAAGAACCTAAGTGCGTGGAAAAAAACGGTTACTAATCAATAACTGGGTATTGAAGACTGGGAACTAGTACTCTCCTGCTTTATCCCCGCAGGAGAGTTTAACTGACAATATTATCAAGCTTATGAATACTTCTGATGAGAGTCATCCTCAAGGATGCGAAATTGTTGTTCCGATAATTTTGAAGCTCTATATCTATCTAGAACCAGTGGTAATAGAAATGCCACCGGAATGTAATTATGTGGCAGCAAATGAAACATCTTCCTCAATCCAAGTTCAGGAAAAGCCAGATGAAAAAGAACTAGATACGACAGATTTACTGAAGTCTATAGACGCTATTGTTACCAATAATCCGTCATCCACGGAGGTAGGTATAGGGCTGATTGGACAATCTTTACTAGAGCAAATACAAGCCTTCTTTAAAGGACTATTGCCACATTGGTTATGGAACAGCTAAAACTGGAGATTATACACGTTAACGGTAAGCGGAAAACTCAGTCCCTTTAGGGCTGAGATATAAGCGACACAAGCGATTTTAATCGCCTTCATCTTTTAAATATTTTCTAATTAATTTTTCTAACAATTCGCTGGCACTGGTTTGATTTTTTGCCGCTTCCTTTTGAATCAATTGCCAAGCTGTATCTGTTAAGTATATACCGTGTTTTTTCTTCAATTCTGAATAAAACACGGGTACGTCTTTTACTCTTTTTACTCCCTTTTCTGTTGACATATTTTAGCACCATCGACTATACTAAATATAGTATACATCAAAAATAGGGGGGTGATAAAAGTTGCTAGTTCTAGAGTACAAAATCAAAGCAATACAAAACCAATACAAAGCTATTGATGAAGCTATTCGTACTGTGCAATTTGTGCGAAACAAATGTCTACGACACTGGATGGATGCGCCTAGAGAGTTAAAAATTGACCGTTTTGCTTTAAATAAGTATTCAACAGAACTACGCAATGAATTTAAGTTTGTTAAAGACCTCAATTCAATGGCAGTGCAGGCATCAGCCGAACGAGCATGGTTAGCCATAAGTCGGTTTTTTGATAATTGCAAATCTAAAAAAGCGGGTAAAAAAGGATATCCCAGATTTCAGAAAGATAATCGTTCGGTTGAATACAAAACCAGTGGGTGGTCACTGCACCCCACAAAGCGACAGATTACTATTACCGACAAAAAGGGGATTGGTAAACTCAAGCTATTAGGCAAATGGGATATTCACACTTACCCCATTAAATCCATTAAACGAGTGTGGCTAGTTCGGCGTGCTGATGGGTATTACTGCCAGTTTGCAATAAATGTTGAGTGCATTGATACCCAGCCTCAAACAAGTAATGAGATAGGGTTAGACGTGGGGATTGAGTCATTTTACACTGACTCTAACGGACACCTCGAACCTAACCCCAAATTTTTGAGGAAAGCTGAACCCTGTATTAAGCACGCACAACGTCGCATCTACAGCAAGAAAAAAGGTTCCTCACAACGTCGCAAAGCAAGGGCTAGATATTCTCGGAAACACTTAAGGGTAAGTAGGCAACGGATTGAACATGCCAAGAGACTGGCACGTAACGTATGCAAGTCTAACGCAAATCTTGCCACCGGGGAGTATCCCCGTGGCAAAGTTTGCGACTTAGTAGCCTATGAAGACTTGAGGGTTAGTAATCTACTCAAAAATCACTGTTTAGCTAAGTCCATAGCTGATGCTAGCTGGTATCAGTTTAGGCAATGGATTGAGTATTTTGCAGCCAAGTTTGGAAGATTAGCTGTTGCTGTCCCGCCTCAATATACAAGCCAAAATTGCAGCCACTGTGGAAAGGTTGTCAAAAAATCTCTCTCAACTCGTACCCACGTCTGTCAGTGCGGCTGCAATCTACATCGGGATATTAATGCGGCAATCAATATTTTGCAAAGCGCAAAATCTACCTTGGGGCACAAGGGAAGTAACGCTAGGGGACTAGTTACCTCTACTCTGTCTGGTAAAAACTTGATAGAGCAAGTAACGAGGATGAACCTAGAATCTCAGTGGCTTTAGCCCTGAGAGTGTCAACAGCGGATATCGCTACAGCCGCAAAAGTTGGTGCAAGACATGGAAAGCCGGTGGTTTTGGCGGTGGATGCGGTGGTAATGCATAACTGTGGTTATGAATTTTTCTGTTCCGCTAATGGGGTGTGGTTAGTGGATGAGGTACCACCCCAGTATTTGCAAATACTTAGCGCGGATAATGGCGTCTCTAGTTCTCACTAATTGCGGTAGGATAACCGACGAACGTCACGCCAGTTTATTTCTATGACTACTTCTGTTGTTACTCTAGAAACTACGGAAATACTCACCCATAATTTAATTATCCAACCAACCGCCTCTGGAATCTGTTTGCAAGGACGCATTCAGGTGCCGGGGGATAAGTCAATTTCCCATCGGGCTTTGATGTTGGGTGCGATCGCTCAAGGAGAAACCCAGATTGAAGGTCTACTGTTGGGAGAAGACCCTCGCAGCACTGCTAGTTGTTTCCGCGCGATGGGAGCGGAAATTTCGGAGTTAAATACCGAATTGGTACGGGTCAAAGGGATTGGTCTGGGGAATTTGCAAGAACCTGTGGATGTTTTGAATGCGGGTAACTCTGGGACTACTTTACGGTTGATGTTGGGGCTTTTAGCAGGTCATGAGGGGCGGTTTTTTACAGTCACAGGGGATAATTCCTTGCGATCGCGTCCCATGTCCCGTGTGGTCAAACCTTTGCAACAAATGGGAGCGCAAATTTGGGGACGCAAAGCTGCATCAAAAGCACCCCTAGCAATCCAAGGACAACGCCTTAAACCTATACACTACCATTCTCCCATCGCCTCAGCCCAAGTTAAATCCTGCATCCTGCTGGCTGGATTGATGACTGAGGGGAAAACCATCGTTACCGAACCCGCTCTTTCCCGTGACCACAGTGAACGGATGTTGCGTGCTTTTGGGGCAGAAATTAGCGTTGACCCCCAAACCCATAGCGCTATAGTTACAGGTCCAGCGCAATTACAGGGACAAAGTGTGATTGTTCCCGGAGATATCAGTTCAGCCGCGTTTTGGTTAGTCGCGGGAGCTATTGTTCCCGGTTCGGAATTAGTGATTGAAAATGTTGGGATTAACCCCACCCGGACTGGGATTCTAGAAGCTTTAGCAATGATGGGAGCGGATATTCAACTGGAAAATGAACGAGTAGTCACTGGGGAACCCGTAGCAGATTTACGGGTGCGTTCGTCGCAGTTAAAAAGTTGCACTATTGCTGGGGATTTAATTCCCCGGTTGATTGATGAAATTCCCATCCTCGCAGTTGCAGCCGTATTTGCCGAGGGTAAAACGGTAATTAAAGATGCCGAAGAACTACGGGTTAAAGAGAGCGATCGCATTACCGTCATGGCACAACAACTCACCGCTATGGGAGCGCAGGTCACAGAATTACCCGATGGCTTAGAAATCACTGGTGGTACTCCCCTCAAGGGTACTGATGTCGATAGTCATACCGACCATAGAATTGCCATGAGTTTAGCAATTGCAGCAGTGAATAGTAGCGGAACTACTACTATTCACCATGCAGAAGCCGCAGCGATTTCTTACCCAGATTTTGTAGCCACATTGCAAAAAGTCTGTAGCAACGGATGATGTAGCGGATGCAGCGGATAGGTTATTTGTACTGACTGGGTAACTTATCCGTGACATCTGTTGTCGGGGACTGTTAATAGGGAATAGAGAGTCTAAAACTGAACTTTTGTCAGTGGGGTGGTTGATTATCGAGCTATAGCCTCATAAACTCCTCAGATGCTGCTCGATAGTGCGATCTGCGCTCCAGCGCACAAGCATTGCGATCGCTCCCACCAAAAGCCAGGAGCGTAGATCCCCTGTCTCCCCGTGTCCCTAGTTTTTCTGGAGTTGTCGTTTTCAACATGCTGCGCTACAATTAGTACATATGTACCATAAATAATTCCCACCTCGTTTCCATGAGAGGACAACGGCAGTTTTCACCTCATTAATTAACTACAAATTCACAGAGAGATATTCCTAATAAACAGGGAAGAATTTGTCCTGTAAATGGGAGAAGAGAAATAGAAGTTTTGGCGTAGTTATAACAATATCTTCGCTCTTAAAAGTGATGGTCGTAGAGACGTTTCACCAAAAATTTTACAAAAGCATGAAATTAGGTAAGAGGTAAAAATGAATCAGCAAATTTCTCTGCTAGAACTGATTAAAATTTTAGAGGAAAATTGCAGCAGTATTATCCTGAATCTCAAGGAATTACAATCAAATTATCGTCGTCAAGGTATCAAGCGCGTTAACGGTGTTAGAGATGAAAATGGCAATCTTATCAAGCCTTGGTTAGACACGGAATATATTGATAATAGTGATTATGTAGGGATGGGTAAGTTTGAGATTAATCGCAACACCGCTACTATCAATATGCTGATTAATCGCCAAGTTAAGCTAGTTAAAAGCGAAGATAAAACGCCAATTATTGAACTGGCTGGGTTGCTGGTAAATGACCTGGAGACCTTTAATAATTACACGATTGTGAGTGATGGTGAACTGAATGTAAAATCGCTAAAAGTCAAAATCAGTAACAAGAAAGTCTTTGAATTGCTGAAAAAAGCTGGGGTTTGGGAAACTGTAGATAAGTTTGATTTTCGCCAGGAATATACCATAAAGCTTGATAATTTACCTCTTGTGACCTTTGATGAAAATTTCAGCAGTATTGATGGATTATTTTGGGAATTAGCGGAACTGAAAGTGCTGAAGAGCATTATTTCCGCGCATCTGAAGCATGAATCAGATGTATTTATTCCGGAACAGTTGGATGAGTTGAAAAAACACTACTTGTCAAAAAATATTTATCTCAATTTCCCAACGACTAATGAATATACTGACATCAAAGAAGCGCTAGCGACAGGTGCGATTGATTCCCGTGTCAGCTATAAAATCGACATTGGTAGCAAGGATATTCTCAACTTTGGTAAATTTCCCTCGGCTAATAAATTCCTTGCCAGAAGGTATGAAGCTTATAATTGGGAAACTGGGGAAATTTTTCTCAATCCTACCTTTGATATAATTTGGGATGAGAATATTGCTTTTCGACACAAGCAATTATCATCACGGATAAAAATTACAGCAGTAGATGAATTTATCCAGCCAATTTTTGATGACTTTATCGGCTTAGCAGATAATGGTAAAGTCACAGCTATTCTGACAAAAGTTCGTGCTGATATTTTGCTAAGTGTGTTGCAGGATGTATGGGGAGGTAAAGCTGTTAGTAAAGATGAAATGGTAACTGCTTTGACGTTAGCTTATAGGAAAATTGCGGAATATATGGAACGAATTTATCAGGATAAAATTTCTCCCTTAGTGTTCTATATTGGTGCGACGGGACTTTTACCAGATGAGATGGATGCTCAGGCTTTTAGTGGTGATGAATTATTAATGAAATATCCTAAATTGCTGGTGTCAAAATATGAGCGAGAAGGAAGATTTTTGGAAGTTGGTGATACGATTATTAGCGTCTACGCTAAACTGGAGTATTACAGTACAAAGCCTTTAGTTGGTGTTAGCAACGGATAGTCTACGGTATAACGGATGTAACGGATAATTTAGAGGTTAAGAAACAACTTGTCTGTTACATTTGTTATATCATCCGTTGCTCTCTTCCTCAATCTCAGGTTCCTGATTTTTAGGAATGATTCGCCAACTGGTAGATTCCTCAACTTTTACAGGTAAATGTTTAATGTGTCTTCCTAAATCTTTCTGAATAGCTTTCGTGAGAGTGACAGTAAAATCTAAATCAATGCCTTCATTTTCTACGAGGTTAACTAATTCAGCAAAAGCAACTTTTATTGTAGAGCGCTGATAACTAGAAAGTTTGAAATCAGGGGTTTCTGATATATTCTGTGCTTGCATAGCTTTTTTTATTCTAGCTTCTAAATGTTCCATCTCAGAATTTAGGAGCTTCCAGTCCTTTTCAATTTGTCTGTATCTTTCACCGAGTGCTATCAAATCTTCCGTTTCTGGTGACAAGTTAATTTTGTGGTTTAATTCTAAAAGTTTCCGGTGTACTTGTGCTAAATAAATGCAATCTAAGTAAGCATAGTCTATCTGTTCCTCAGTGAGGGGACGTTTTCCCCAGTCGCTGGTTTGTTCTTGTTTATCGATATCGCGAAATTTACAAAGTTCTGTAGCCAGGGTTTTGAGTTGGTAATTAGGTAACGGCAATATATAGTAAGGGATTTGCTTTGCCATTTCTAAAGTACAAGTGACATTCTGAACTTTCGGTTTACCGCCCAGAAATTTGATATCATAGCTGGCATTGTGAAATATTTTCTCAATTTCTGGATTAACCATGATTTTCGCAATAAAATCAGCGACTGTATCAGGTTGCTCCAGTACATCCAGCAGGTAGGTGTTATCCCCGGTCATATCCTTGGGATTCGCTAAAACCTGAATCAGTGACAGTCGGGGACGACGGCTGTTATAGTCCGCGACTTCTGTGTCTATCCACAAAGTCTTAGCTGTGGCTAACACAGCGATGCAAGCGCTAATTTCTTTGGCTGATGTCAGGTAAGGCATTGTCTGATTTTCTCTGAAGTCGGGTTAAGTCCAAGTAAGTAAAACTCTCCCAAATTCAAACTTTTGTCAAGTTTTCGGCGCTTGAGATAAATCCAGAGAAAATAGTCAAAAATACTTAGGTGGTTTGTAAGGATTTGATAGTTAGAGATAAAATGGTGAACTATAAAATTCCTCTTCTCAGTTAAACAACGCCAATAATAAGATAAAGTTAGTTGCTATATTGCCTTATACTATCCAAAGGTAGGCATTTCGTAGCAATATCTACAGAAGTTGGATATCAAAAGTCTGTATCCAAATCGAAGAGAAGCTGTTTGCGTCTATCAACTTGATACTTTTTTTATGACTTCCCCGATTCGCTTTTTGATGTGTGCCCCTGACCACTATGATGTGGACTATGTGATTAACCCTTGGATGGAAGGGAATATTCACAAGTCATCGCGCGATCGCGCCGTGGAACAGTGGCAAAAGTTGCACCATACCCTCAAAGACCACGCCGTGGTAGACTTGGTAAAACCTCAATTAGGCTGGCCTGATATGGTGTTTACAGCAAACGCAGGCTTAGTTTTAGGGGATATAGTTGTCCTCAGTCGCTTCTACCACAAAGAGCGTCAGGGGGAAGAACCATACTTCAAGCAATGGTTTGAAGAACAGGGCTACAAGGTGCATGAATTGCCCAAAGATTTGCCCTTTGAAGGTGCAGGGGATGCACTGTTAGATCGGGAAGGACGCTGGCTGTGGGCTGGATATGGTTTCCGCTCGGAATTAGATTCCCATCCTTTGATTGCTAAATGGCTGGACATTGAAGTACTTTCTCTGCGCTTGGTAGATAGTCGGTTCTATCACCTCGATACCTGCTTCTGTCCTTTGACTGATGGCTATTTGTTGTACTATCCCGGTGCTTTTGATTCCTACTCCAACCGCTTAATTGAAATGCGGGTTCCGGCTCAAAAACGGATTGCTATATCCGAGCCAGATGCGGTAAACTTCGCCTGCAATGCAGTAAATGTCGAGCAGGTCGTGATTATGAACAAGGCGAGTGGTGAACTGAAAACTCGCCTTGCAGATGTAGGCTTCCGAGTCATTGAAACGCCAATAACAGAATTTCTCAAAGCAGGTGGTGCAGCCAAATGCTTAACCCTGCGCGTAACTGAACCAGTACGGGAAGAAGTCCATGCTACGGCAACGGTAGAAAGCAGGGTCATTCGCTTAGAAGGACATTTGCTCGACACTGGTTTGATTAACCGCTGCTTAGATTTGATTGTCGAAGCTGGTGGAAGCTTCCAAGTACTGTCTTTCAACTTGGGAGAACAGCGCCAAAGTACTTCCAGCGCTGAGGTGAAGGTGTCAGCACCTTCCCACGACGTGATGGAAGATATTCTATCGCAACTGATTGATTTGGGTGCGGTAGACTTGCCGCAAGACGAGCGGGATGCCAACCTGGAACCTGTCGTCCAACCAGGTGTCGCTCCCGATGATTTCTATGTGACTACTATTTATCCCACAGAAGTCAGGGTGAATGGTACATGGGTGAAGGTGATTAACCAGCGCATGGATGGAGCGATCGCTCTGACCCAAACCCCACAAGGAGTAGTAGCAAAATGCAAGTTACTGCGAGATTTGGAAATTGGCGAGTCTGTCGTTGTGGACATCCAAGGTATCCGCACTATCCGCAAAGCCGAATCTCGCGAACAACGCAATAAAGAAGAATTCAGCTTCATGTCTTCCGGTGTTTCCAGCGAACGCCGTGTGGAATTAGTCGTCGAACAAGTGGCTTGGGAACTGAGGAAAATCCGCGATGCTGGCGGTAGAGTTGTGGTCACAGCCGGACCCGTGGTGATTCATACTGGCGGTGGTGAACACCTGTCTCGTCTGATTAGAGAAGGTTATGTTCAAGCACTGCTGGGTGGGAATGCGATCGCTGTCCATGACATCGAGCAAGCGATGATGGGTACTTCCCTCGGTATGGATATGAAGCGCGGTGTCGCGGTGCGTGGCGGACATCGCCACCACTTGAAGGTAATTAACACCATCCGTCGTCACGGTAGCATTGCTCAGGCGGTGGCAACGGGGATAATTCCTAGTGGTGTGATGTACGAGTGCGTGCGTAATAACGTCCCCTTCTGTCTGGCGGGTTCGATTCGTGATGACGGTCCTTTACCAGATACCGAGATGGATCTGCTCAAAGCCCAAGCTGAGTACACCCGTCTGATTCAAGGTGCGGATATGATTTTGATGCTGTCCTCGATGCTCCACTCCATTGGTGTGGGGAATATGACAGCCGCAGGGGTGAAGATGGTTTGTGTGGATATTAACCCGGCTGTAGTTACCAAGTTAAGCGATCGCGGTTCAATTGAGTCCGTTGGTGTGGTGACGGATGTGGGATTATTCCTCAGTCTGTTAGTACAACAGCTAGATAAGTTGACGAGTCCTTATCATGTGGCGTTGGGTTAGTAATTAATCCTGTAGCGGTGGGGTTTCCCCACCCTTCCATTCGTCGTCTATTCAGGTTTCAATTTTTAATTTTCTTTTGAATGGCGTGGTGAAATTTTGCCCCTGACGACCTTAGTATTGCTATTATTTAATTATAATTTCTTTTATAAGCCCTTTTTTTTGGCGCGCACAGATTTCCACACATAGAAAAAATAATTTATATTTATTGTTGCAGAATTTTTACACGCTGTCAACCCTGATTCTTGCGTCAGCTAAATGAGAAGATTTAGCGTTTTTATTGCTATTAGCTGGAATTATTGACAATATAAAAATTTACATAAAGATTTATTACGCTTTTATGAGAAGACTCTTTTGCGGAGAAACTGGGTGAAAGTTTCTCTGGGAGTGCTTTTGTCTGGAAATTTTTTAGCTTAATTGTTTGTAAATATAATTTAAGGGGATGCAACTCTCATAACTCTTATTGCTTGGGAGGGTTTTTTTTGGCAGAGTTATTGATTAAGAAACGAACCACGAAGGCACGAAGGACGCAAAGAGGAAAGATGGAAGGAGTTGTTTTAAAAAGACGGTTAAAGATTCGTTGGGTGAGTTTGATTGCTGATGTGATGTTGGGGGGGATGGTGGTAGGTCCTGTTTTAGCTCCTTTTTTAGCGGCTTCGGGTTTGCCGTTCTTACCGATAATTGCGGGGATTATTTATTTTATGGGGAATCATGTCTGTCCCCAGCCGGATATGGGGTTGATGTTGTCGGCGCCGCATATTATGGCGGTTTGTATGCGCTGTTATGGGACGGTGATGGGTTTGTTTGTGACTCGGTTGTGGTTTGCGAAGACGGGGGGTGAGGGTTTTTATTGGTTGACGCAGTATGGTTGGTGGGGTGCGGTGATTTCTAGTTTGTTGATGATGGCTTATCCAATGGAGTTAGCGGCGGAGGTTTTTGCAGGTTGGGATTTTAATAATTATGTGGTGTTCCCCTTTGGATTAGTAACTGGTTTGGGTTGGGGTTTGTTTAAAATGCCGATTTTGCATGGTAGTAAGTCGTAGATGTAGGGTGGGCAAAGTTTTGCTCACCCGACGATTTCTTGGCTAAAGATTTACTCCGAAAATTAGCGATAATTTGTTCTCAATTACCACGTTTAACATTTAGCCCTTATCTAGTTCACTTTCCTCATCTTTCTGCAACGCCGCCAGAATTTGAAAGCACAGCCGGAGTAGAAAGAGCAGAAATCCTGCTTGGGGATTGAGCAATGTGGCAACACCCACTACAGTGAACTCGATTACTTTGAGCCATTTTTGCTTCTGGGAAGCTTTCATGAGATTTACCTTTTGATTGAGCTTCCCACAAGATGCCAAACTTACCCTAGAAAGCTGGTTCAGGTGATGTCCAATAGGGTGAGATATTCTGTCCAAGTTCTGTTCAGGTTCTGTTCAGGTGGTTATGATAATTAAAAGACTGAAATAGGGACTATGGCTGGACAAGTGGGACAATCGCTCAAACTCTCGGCTGAAGGAATTAAAAAAGCGAATGAGGCTCTAGCAAAGTCATTTGTCACCAAGTCAGAGTTAGCAACCCATATCAGCAATTCCCGTACAAAGAAGAAAGGAGCATCGGCGAGAAATACGACTGGTATCTCTCGGACAACAATTGATCAGTTTTTTGACGGAAGTCCAAAAAATGCCAAGATTTTCCAAGAAATCTGTGCTGCCTTGAAGCTGAATTGGCAAGATGTTGCTGATTTACCTGGGCAATACGAAACTCAGCCTTTAGCCTCACTTCCAACCAGTATTGAGACGATAAATACTTCCAACCAAGTCAAAGATATTGATGCGTTAGTTCAGCAAGTGCGATCGCGTCTTCACGATCACATTCAACGTTTACATGGAACAATGCCACTTTGGGGTGTGGATCGTTGGGTGTCGTTGGGTGAGTTGTTTGTGGATGTGAATATTCTGGAGGAATTGAGCAGTAGTCGTAAGTCGGAACTGGATGACCTGTGGCTGGATTTTAACAAGAATCCTAGCGATCGCAGTTTAGATCGCATTGGCTTGGGTAAAGAAAGACAACGGGTGTCAGGTTTAGAGGTGTTAGCGAAGAATACAAACCTGATGGTAGTTGGTAACCCTGGTTCGGGGAAGACCACATATTTGCAGCGAGTGGTAACGGAGTGTAATGCAGGGAATTTACAAGCACACCGGATTCCCGTGTTAATTAAACTGCGAGAGTTTGTCGAGGATGGACGTGAGGTTGCCTATTCGCTGGAGGGTTATCTAGAGCGCTGCTGGGAGTTATCACAAGCAGAAACTCACTTGGTGTTCAATCAAGGTCGGGTGCTGCTGCTGCTGGATGGGTTGGATGAGGTGACGGGGGAGAATGGGAAAAACATCGCCAAGGAAATCAAGCGGTTTGCTCGTACCTATCCGCAGGTGCAAGTAATTGTGACTTGTCGGACGCAAAACTATACAGGTGAAATGGACTGGAAATCACTGCGGTTTCAGTTTGTGGAAGTGGCGGATTTTAATGAACTCCAGGTGATAGCATTTGCGGAACATTGGTTTAAGACGGTGACGGGGAATAAGTCGCAGGGACTGACAAAGGCAACAGAGCTTCTGAAGCAACTTTTTCGAGAAGAGAATAAGCCAATTCGAGAGTTGGCGATTACCCCGATTTTGCTAAGTTTGACCTGTGCGGTGTTTCACCAGACGGGAAAGTTTTACTCGAAGCATTCTAAGCTCTATGAGGAGGGGTTGGAATTACTGCTGGAACAGTGGGACAAGTCGCGGGAAATAGAGAGGGGTGAGATTTATCGGGATTTGTCGGTAGAGCGGAAGCTGGAGTTGCTGAGCTATGTGGCAGTTAAGAAGTTTGAGCAACCGCAGTATGTGTTGTTTGAGCAGGGGGAGATTGAGGGATATATTGCGGAGTTTTTGGGGATTGAGCAGCGGGATAGTCGGGTGGTGTTGAGAGCAATGGAAGCGCAGCATGGGTTGTTGATTGAGAGAGCGCAGAAGGTTTGGTCATTTTCACACCTGACGTTTCAAGAAGCTTGACTTTGAAATTGCCTCCGCACAAACTAGACTGATTTCCAAGTCATCAGCTATATCGATAATAAAACAAAGAGTATAATCTATTAAGCCAGCGAGATCAGAATCTTCAAGTAGCAAAAAATCAATAATAAGATGTTTAGTTCTCTGAAAGTTATGCTTAAATTCACAAGCAATCGAGAACGCCAGAAAAATAAACAGTGCTGCTGCTTTTGAGGCGTTTAAATTTACAGTATTGTGGAAATTAGCTGTTATTTCATCTAACCAAATAAGTATATTTTTTAGCTTGTTTGCACTCATGTATTCTTGAACAAATGTCTCCAAAAATAAAATCCAGTTCTCGCCTTTGCTTCTATCTGATAAAAGTTCTGTGATACTTA
>JAYKJH010000175.1:0-13795 GCA_035285345.1 Nostocaceae cyanobacterium
GGTGTGACATCTTGCCATCTTAAAAGACGGCGTGCTGTTTTATAATAAGTTGCCCAGCGCTGTGGATCAGGACGGTTGCGCCATTGTGGACGTGTCACTTCTAATGACAATACTGGTGCAACTGCTCCGCGATTTTGTCCAGAGATAATTACGGAAACATCGGTAATCAAAATATCTTTGTCAAAGCTCCGTTGAGCAGCAGCTCTAGCTGCTGCTTCTGCTCGCCGTAAAAAAGTATCATAGGCTTCTTCTGGTCTACGGTCTAGGGTTAGGTCAACACGAGCCGTATAAGCTTGTACAATTTGGGGTGCGATCGCTTCGCTGACGATCCACAATCCCCAACTTCCAGTTAATCCCAATAGCGCTCCTAGAAAGACTTTCCGGATTTTCTCACCTAGCAATTGACTCCTTGAACCCTCTGTGCTTATGAAACTGGCTGATTTTTGATTACTAGCGTTGCAATTTATCACCGCGATCGCTCCCCGATTACAACTGAGCGTGAATCTATATTCCTTCAGAATAAATCCTAAAATATCTATCTCATCATCAGTAAGTATGAGATTCAACTTAGACTGTTAACATAAGTTTTACAGTCTTTGTCACACAGGCAAGTTATAACAAGCAAGTAAACTACTATTATAAAGAGATAGACAGCGATGGCAAATTACTGGGCAATCGCCATTGGCATCAATCAATATCAATTTTTTCAACCTTTAAGTTATGCTCAAGTTGATGCCGAACAAATTAAGCATTTTTTAGTTGAAGAAGCCGGATTTTTAGCTGATAATTGCTTGCTCATGACGGAAAATTCCCCACGAATTCGCCATTTATCAACCTATCCTAGTAAAGATAATTTCTTATTTGTACTCGAAGAGTTGGCGAATCACCAACTTCAACCGGAAGACCACTTGTGGTTATTTTTCAGCGGTTATGGGGTGACTTACAATGGGCAAGATTACTTAATGCCCCTAGAAGGACATCCAGAACGTCCTGCGGAAACAGGTATTGAAGTCCGCTCTTTGTATCAAATGCTGCAATTTACTCCAGCGGGACATACCTTAGTTTTACTCGACATTAACCGTGCTTCCGGGATGCAAGCCGACTCCGCTCTGGGGCAAGAGACTATTGAATTAGCGCAAGAGTTGCAAATTCCCACCATATTATCTTGCCAACCATCAGAATTTTCCCGTGAAAGTACTGAATTAGGTCATGGTTTTTTTACCGCTGCCCTCTTAGAAGCATGGCGTTCTGGTCAAGGAAATACCTTGGAGGAACTAGAAAATTACCTCAGCGATCGCCTACCAGAATTGTGTCAACAGCGCTGGCGTCCCATCCAAAACCCTGCTACTATCATTGAACCGCCGGAAATCAAGCAGAATATCATTCTGCCCAAAGTAACTTTAACAACTATCCTGTCTCCGGCTCAAGCAGCGCCATCCTTAGAATCAGCACCAGAAATTGCCCCAAAAACGACAGAAGTTACTAGAGAAATTACTAGTCAAAATACTGTAATTCCGCAGTCAGAAGCCCAGCCTAAGCTACCAATCACTACTTCTTGTCCCAGCACTCTCATCTCTAACAGTGCCATTAGTAATCCTAAAATATCTAAAGAAAATACTGATGATTTTTGGTGGCAAACAATACTTTTGTGGTTAGGTAGCATCTCTCTGATGCTGGGAATCCTCGTGGGAGGATTTTTGCGTCAGCGCAGCACTCCATTGACAGATCAGCAGCCAAATTCACTGTCCACTACCATCGCTAATAATAATTCTCAACAGGTAATTAAAACAGCACCACCAGCAAACCCCAAACCACAAAGCGGGACTGCAAAACCATCGAGTCCCCAGCCGCGTCCACAAGTTTTTACTCCCGAAATTCTGACAAAAAACCAAGCAATGTTAGCAGCAGCGCGGAATTCAATTAAACAAAATCAAGCTGCTGAGTATAGCCGTGCTATCTCGATAGCGCAGAAAATCCCCCCCAATCAACCCTTGTATGCAGAAGCAAAACAGGATATTAGCCGCTGGAGTCGGGAAATCTTGAATAGAGCCAAAACTAGTGCCCAAGAGGATAATTTTAGCTCTGCGATCGCCACTGCGGAATTAGTCACCAAAGACCAGCCAATGTATCCTCAAGCGCAGCAACTAATCAAACAGTGGCAGTCAGCCGCAAAGCAAAAACTGAGTAACCAAACACTCCTTGAGGCGGCAGAGGGGTTAATTCGCCCTGGACAAGCTTCTAGTTACAATCGTGCTATCGATGTTGCCAGAAAAATCAGCCCCGGTCAACCAGGGTTTGAGCAAGCCCAAAAATCCATCAACCAATGGAGCCAAACAATTTTACAACTAGCACAACAACGCGCTGCTGCTGGGGAATTCCAAACCGCCATTGCAACTGCGGCTTTGGTTCCAGAAGATACAGATTCCTATAGGGAAGCTCAACAAGCAATCCAGAACTGGAAAACAAGTAAAAAACTTTAAAGATAAGAGTTTTGAATTATCAGTTTTGAGTTAAGAGCTTTGAGTTGTGAGTTGGGAAGTAACTTGTGACTTAGGACTCACGACTCAGGATTTAGATTAGCAGTATGGTGTAACATCTTCACCACATTCATCAGCTAGATAGCACAAAGCACGGAAGCGCAAGCTGACTACTTCTTCGTATAAGGGGTTTAGTTTGCACATGGGTGGAATGTGAAACAGCGTTTTGCCAAACAGTTTTACGTCACGCTCAAAAGGACACTGGGCCGGAATTAACTGACACAAACTGTGGGCTAGTTTGCGATCGCGCACTTCCATGTTGTCCAGCCATTGACGCAGGGGTTGCAAAATATCAAATTTCCGACCAGGGGGACGACGCAGGGGACTGATATTGTTAGCCGCAATATTTGTTTGCTCAATCCATACCCAGCTTGCGAAAGAAATATGTTTAATGGTATGCTCAACTACATTCATAAGGAAATCCTCTGTGATACCAGGGTTTTTTTGTTCTCTAGAAAATAACTACAAGGTCTGACTTAGGGTTTCGGAATAATTTTCACCTGACTTGAGAAAAGTTTTGTCCAGTTAGCTATTTTTCTGATGCACTTCCATCTACTACGCCAAGTTAACTGCATATTACGCTCCCAGGGAAGTCCAGTCGTTGGATCTTATCGCTAACTTGACCTACTTAAAACTTTAATAAAGTCATCCACCTTTTGACAGATTTTTATGTAAATAACAGATAATTTCCATGCAATATATGCATTTACCTGCTTGCAGTAAGCACAAATGCTTGTTATTCAAAGGTTATTAGTCATTAGTCATTAGTCATTAGGGTGTTGCATCCAGTGGTCTATTGCCAAAGTTATCAGGAGTTTGTACTCAGGGATTTATCCCTCAATTCAACAGCTAGCGCTACTACCTAAACCCATCAACATTAATGCGATGAACCTATAGGGATGAATCCTATTCATAGGTAATTAGTTAAAAAGGCACACCCCTCGGATAGTAAATCCAGGCAAGTAATGGCACAAGAGTGATAACAGACACAACCCTGATGAGCAAGCAGAGGGGTATGCTATTTCCAGACAGGGAATGGAGCTTATTTATTTCTCTAAGGTATTTAAACTAATTTCGCCATTGTTGCCAGTTTGGCAACTAATTTGCCCAAACAATAAATAAGGTGGAAGTAGTTCAACTCCACCTCTGTCAGGCGGGTTTACCCGCCTTCCTTTACACATTGTAAACTTATGTATTGCAGTTATCTGTGGCAACGAGGTGTGGTTTATGGGATATAGCTTGTAGTGTTTTTCCCACATCTGACTAGAGGAAGTTTCATACCAATTCACGAAAATAGTGATACATATTAATACACATTATTTGCTCTCCGGGGTTTCCCCGCCCTAGGCCAGATACTTGTATCATCCATAACGTGAAATAGTATCACCTCGTGGTGAACTAGTTGCTAGGGTGGGAAGACCCCACCCCTACAGACTTATGACTTTTTACAGGGCTAGACTAGCAGCTGTGCGGCGACGTCTTCTACCATCAGTAACTTTCACAGGTTCTTCAGGAATTTGCATCAATAAAGTTACCGTTGGTTGACATTGCAGTTCTCGACGCAGAGAGCGAGCTAGTTCCCGTTCTAGTTGTCCTTGTAATCCAGCCCAGTCTACCTCTTGTTTTTCGCCATCTAAGGAACGGGAAAATTCTGACCAGCGAAGGTTGAGGACTTCTTCAATCCGCTGTTGTACCCACTTTTGCAGCAAGACACGCTCAATATTAGTCACCACACCGCGTAGGTGAATTTCTGGTTTAGCCATCAGCTTACCACTCCAGTCAATCGCCGCCGCTATGGTGACAATACCTTCTGATGCCATGCGCTGTCTTTCTTGCAGTACCTTAGCGCTCACCATACCAGAACCAGAGGTATCGACTAATTCCAGACCCGCAGGTACTTTACCCGCCACCCGGATGGCTTCTGAGGATAGTTCCACGATATCGCCATTCTGGATAATCACCATATTTTCTGCGGGAATACCCATACTTTGGGCAGTTTCCGAGTGTTTCACCAACATGCGATGCTCGCCGTGGACTGGCAAAAAGAATTTGGGACGAGTCAAGGATATCATCAGTTTTTGGTCTTCTTGGCAACCGTGTCCGGAGACGTGAATGCCTTTATCTCGACCGTAGATAACTTTTGCACCTTGCATCATCAACTTATCGATGACGTTGACTACAGCGATGGTATTTCCAGGAATGGGGTTAGCGGAAAATACTACCGTGTCTCCTGGGCGGATTTTCAAGTGGGGGTGTTCCTTTTTGGCGATGCGGGTCATTGCCGACATTGACTCCCCTTGGGAACCTGTTGTTAAAATTAGTACACTTTCTTCAGGTAAATTACGCACAACATGCAGCGGTTGCAGGAGATTGTCGGGACAGTTGATGTAACCTAGATTACGGGCATGGGCAATCAAGTTGAGCATGGAACGCCCAACCACGGTAACGACGCGGTTATACTTCTGTGCTAGTTGCAAAATCATGTTGATCCGATGCACAGAAGAAGCAAAAGTAGTCACGAACAGCCGCCCTTGAGTTTGGCTGAAAACCCGGTCAAGATTAGGAAAAACTGAACGTTCCGAGGGAGTGAAGCCGGGTACTTCCGAGTTGGTAGAGTCACTCATCAAGCACAGCACGCCTTTTTCTCCGTGTTCTGCTAGACGCTGCAAATCAAAGTTTTCACCATCAACTGGGGTGTGGTCAATTTTAAAGTCGCCAGTATGAATGATTACGCCTAGGGGAGTATGAATAGCGACGGTGAAGCTATCGGCAATTGAGTGGGTGTTGCGGATATACTCGACAAAGAAATGGGTGCCAATCCGCACCATGTCGCGCGGCATCACTGTTCTTAATTCGGTGCGATCGCGAACTCCTGCTTCCTCTAACTTCCCTTCTAGCATTGCTAGTGCTAGCCGCGGACCGTAAATTACTGGAATATCGAATTGTTTCAGGTGAAAGGCAATACCACCAATATGGTCTTCGTGACCGTGGGTGACAATCATACCTTTAATTTTGTGGCGGTTTTCCCGCACGTAGGTCATATCTGGGAGGACAATATTTACCCCATGCATTCCATCGGTGGGAAAAGCTAACCCTGCATCTAGCAGTACAATTTCGTCTTCGTACTCAAAAACACAAGTGTTCTTGCCAATTTCATGCAAGCCGCCCAAAGGAATAATTTTCAAGGCGGGGGATGATTCGTTTTTACTCATTGTGTCCTTACTTGGTTCTTTCTCGTTAATAAAAGTTAAAAGAGCAGCCGTGTTAATAAATCAGCTTGGGAGTTACTGAGTTTTAATCAGATGTTTAATTAAAATCGTCTTTAGACTGGAAATAACGAAACTTACCAGTCATATTGCAGGCAGTGAGCCTGCAACAGAGTTATATTCAGTTTTAGAACACCTTAGTTGAGTAGAGCCAGTTCTTTGAGAACAACCTCTAATTTTTCTTTTAGTTCTTCGTCAGCTTCGCATAGCGGCAAACGAGTTCCACCTACATCCCACCCTTGGAGTTGCAGTGCTGCCTTTAAAGGGATGGGATTTGTTGTTAAAAACAAAGATTTAAACAACGGGAATAATTTCAAGTGTATCTTTAAAGCATCTGATACTTGACCAGCTGCAAATGCTTGGATCATCTGTTGGAGTTGATTGCCTACCAGATGAGAAGCAACGCTAATCACACCAGTTCCGCCGATAGCTAATAAGGGTAGAGTTAGGGAATCATCACCAGAGTAAATCTGAAACTCTTTTGACGTTAAGCGGCGAATTTCACTCGCTTGGTCTAAATTCCCTGTTGCTTCCTTAATAGCAACAATATTGTTGATTTCTGCCAATCTAGCTACTGTTTCCGGCAGCAGATTTTGACCTGTACGACCTGGTATGTTGTACAAGACCATCGGTAGCTCAGGACATGCTTGGGCTATAGCCTTAAAATGTTGGTATAGACCTGCTTGGGGCGGCTTATTGTAATAAGGGACTACTTGTAAAGATCCATGTACTCCTATTTTAGCGGCTTTTTCTGTAGCAGCAATGGCTTCTTTGGTAGAGTTAGAACCAGTTCCTGCTATTACCTTTGCTTTTGATGCTACGGCTTGGATGACTACTTGGAATAACTGGTATTCTTCATCCCAAGTTAAAGTAGGCGATTCGCCGGTAGTACCACAGACTACGATTGTATCGCTGCCATTATTTGCTAGATATTCTGCTAGTTGTGCCGCTAAATCGTAGTTAACGCTGCCGTCTTCCTTAAACGGCGTAATCATCGCAGTTAAAACTCGTCCAAAATCTACCACACTCTTTTAACTCCTCATCGATAGCGGTAAGTAGGATAGCATACAGGTCTATAGCCAAGACTAACTATGTTGATGGCGATAGTTGAGTGCTAGTTAATGCTGGTTTTAGCCAATCTTTTTCTACTAATAATTCTGCTATTTGTACGGCGTTCAAAGCTGCGCCTTTACGGATTTGGTCGCCACATAGCCACAATTCTAATCCACAGGGATGAGAAATATCTTGACGGATTCTCCCAACTAAAACCTCATCCCGACCGCTAGCTTCTATGGGCATCGGGAAATAATTTGCCTGCCAATCTTCCACCAGCTTAACCCCTGGGGATTGACTAATAATTGACCTAGCTTCCTCAACACTAAAAGGCGTAGCAAACTCTAGATTTATCGCTTCTGAGTGTGCCCGCAATACAGGAACCCGCACACAAGTTGCTGTAATTCTGATGTCTTGAGTGCCAAAAATTTTCCGGGTTTCGTTAACCATTTTCAACTCTTCTTCGCAGTACCCATTATCTTGCAAAGGGGAGTTGTGCGGGAATAAATTAAACGCCAATGGGTAAGGAAATGCCTCTGGAGTTGGTGT
Source organism: Nostocaceae cyanobacterium (assembly GCA_035285345.1). Lineage (GTDB taxonomy): Bacteria > Cyanobacteriota > Cyanobacteriia > Cyanobacteriales > Nostocaceae > JAYKJH01. The sequence goes on from JAYKJH010000175.1 coordinate 7,406, forward strand.
TTCTCCTGCTAAAATTGCGGCGCTTTGGGTTTTGACTTCTTCCATCGCTCTAGCACCGGCGCCACTCGCAGATTGATAGGTAGCAGCTACAATCCGTTGTACTGGTTGAACTTTGTGTAAGGGAAAAACTGCCACCGTCATTAAAATCGTCGTACAGTTGGGATTGGCAATAATCCCTTGGTGACTTGCAGCCGCTTGGGGGTTGACTTCTGGGACAACTAAAGGTACTTCTGGATGCATCCGAAAAGCACTGGAATTATCAATTACCACTGCTCCAGCTTCTACTGCTTTTCCTGCCCAAGCTTTGGAAGTCGAACCACCAGCCGAAGCCAATACTATATCGACATTCGTAAAGGCGCGATCGCTAACTGCTTCTACTGGTAAACTTTCTCCTTTAAAAGTCACTGTTTTCCCAGCACTACGCTCGGAAGCCAAAAGCTTCAATTCTGTCAATGGGAAATTGCGACTTTCTAGTAGTTCTAGCAACTCGCTGCCCACGGCACCTGTTGCTCCTAAAATAGAAACCCGATAGGATTTTGACAAATTTGTTTCCTCCGTTTAGCGATTATCAAGTATTTATTTCCGAATTTAAATAATCATTACTAAATTTAATTTATCTTAATAAATATAATGTTTAACTTATTTTTATTGCCTCCCTCAGTGTATTTATCGAGTTAATGTAGTTTATGTTTTATCAATAATTTACAGTTTCAAGTAATTTAGATTTTTAATTTTAAACCAATTTAACAGGTATCACTCTTGGCAGACTGCTATTTTACTTACAAACTTGCTAAACCAACAACTAAGGCGAAACTTCATGACGATAAGTATATTCTTATGCCCATCTGGAATATTACAGATGCACCAGATTATATCTATCTTAAGGTATAGATGGAGAGCAATTGCTTGCCCAAGCATGTACATACTAACTAGTTAATGCTACTACTTGAGAGCGAATTTATCTACTAGCAGCAAACCCAGGATATCATGGCTAAGGACTGAAAACCAGAGACTGAGGACTATGAAACATAAATTTTCCTGGTTCCCCTAGGTGATTAATGATGGCTGAATTGAGGGAAGGTAACTATATAACTATAGTAGGGGAGGTCATAAAAAATAGTTATTTCCTCCATTTTGTCCTGAAATAGACGAAAATTCTTTGAGGAATTGACTAAGATTTATGAACTAACGATTAAAGATGTGTGAACAGCCTATAAGTACAATTGTACTATACTGGCAAGGGCTGAAAACTGAAACACCCTCTACAAGAAGGCTTTAATTTTTCTGACGCCAAGATACCAGCTAATCCAAAAGAAATTTGGGTAAACTGTCAACTGCCATGACGTGTTTCTGTAGACTGAATAGTTGCTGACCTTCGGGAGTGCAACAGTCCTGAGAATCAGCCGTGGGATAGAAACTAGAAAAACTAGTAGCCCTATGAAGCCGAGAAATTTTAGGTAAGCAGGCGTAAAATGGCGTCTGGACTCACAACCCAACAAATTATCCGCAACCAAACAAGAAACATGAAAGTCACCCAGGAAAAACTTCCAGCCAGTCAGATTGGTCTGGAAATAGAAATTACACCAGAAATGACCAAGCAAACTTATAACCAGGTCATTAACAACCTTGTTCGTACTGCCAACATTCCTGGGTTCCGCAAAGGTAAGGTACCGCGCCAAGTTTTGTTACAAAAGTTTGGTAGCACGCGACTCAAAGCAGCAGCAGTAGAAGAACTAATTCAAGATGGCATAGAAAAAGCCATCAAGCAAGAAGATATCAAGGCAATTGGTCAGCCGCAACTACGGTCTTCCTTTGATGATTTAGTAAAGAATTATGAACCAGGTCAACCCCTGACCTTTCAAGCGGCTGTAGATGTGCCACCAGAAGTGAAGCTAGATAACTACAGTGGGTTGCAAGTGAAGGCAGAAGAAATCACCTACGACCCCAGCAAAGTAGATCAAGTTCTGGAAGAGAACCGCAAAGAAATGGCTACCTTAATTCCTGTAGAAGGAAGACCAGCCCAAATCGGGGACGTGGCGATTGTGGACTTTAAAGGTGTACTAGCCAAAGCAGAAGACGGCGATGAAAATGCGGAACCCGAACCAATTCCTGGTGGGGAAGCGACAGATTTTCAAATCGATGTCCAGGAAGATAAATTTATTCCTGGGTTTATTGCTGGGATGGTGGGAATGAACCCAGGAGAAACCAAAGAAATTTCCGCCCAATTTCCTGACCCCTATAGCAGCGAAGAATTAGCCGGAAAACCCGCTACCTTCACAGTGACGCTCAAGGAACTTAAGGAAAAAGAACTACCGGAACTCAACGATGATTTTGCTCAAGAAGTCAGCGACTTTGATACTCTAGCTGAATTACGTGCGTCTCTAGAAGAGAGATATCAAAAAGAAGCAGCCGAGCAAACCAAAAAGAACAAACAGCAAGCCCTAGCTCAGGCGTTGGTGGAAAAGGTGGAAGTAGAATTACCAGATACCCTGGTACAGCAAGAAGTTGATGCCATGCTTACCCAAACCGCCATTCAATTGAGCCGTCAGGGGCTGGATGTGCGAAAACTGTTTACTGCCGATATTATTCCCCAGTTGCGCGATCGCTCGCGTCCGGAAGCAATGGAGCGTCTTAAGCGTACCCTAGCGCTGCGGGAAGTCAGCAAACGAGAATCTATCACCATAAGTGCAGAAGAAATTAAAACTCGTGTCCAGGAATTGTTGACACAATACGCTGATGAAGATGTGGACGAGGATAGACTCCAGGAAGTAGTGGAAGATGAACTGTTGACAGAAAAAATCTTCACATGGCTAGAAGAACACGCCACAATTGAATTAGTACCAGAAGGTACTTTAAATCAAGTATCATCAGAAACAGATGCGGAAACTGTAGCCACAGAAACATCTGCACAAACCCCGGAAACAACGTCAGAAACTACCGCTTCACCAGAAGCTCAATAAGCTAAATCAGTGCTTTATCTAACCAGGGCTGGAGGTTGAAAAAATATGAAAAAATTGCAATTGTCCTTCCAGTCTTGGTTATACCCCTACTACACGGGTACAATTTACATAAGGCATAATGATCAACAGAGAGCGAATCAACTCCTTTGCTGGAAAATAGCAGCGCTCACTGGCTGCTCAATCTTCGGTTCTAGTTATTCTCATTCCTTATATGCTTCAATCCCATTCGGGAAATTACCCAATTAGCAGTTCCCATTACTGGGAAATTAACTCCCAAAGTCGTGCAAGCGTGTCCTCTACCGTCAACATCGTCCCCACGGTGGTAGAGCAATCAGGCATGGGGGAACGCGCTTTCGACATCTACTCCCGCCTGCTGCGAGAGCGGATTATATTTTTGGGAACCCCAATAGATGATACCGTTGCTGATTCTATAGTCGCGCAGTTGTTGTATCTAGACGCCGAAGATTCCGAGAAAGACATTCAGCTATACATTAACTCCCCTGGTGGATCGGTGTATGCAGGCATGGCAATTTATGACACCATGCAACAAATACGCCCTGATGTTGTTACTATTTGTTTTGGATTAGCTGCTAGCATGGGGGCGTTTTTGTTAGCTGCAGGCAAGTCCGGCAAGCGGATGTCTTTACCGAATTCTCGGATTATGATTCACCAACCACTGGGTGGAGCGCAAGGACAAGCCGTTGACATTGAAATTCAGGCAAAAGAAATTCTTTACATTAAGGGAGAATTAAACCAGTTACTGGCAAACCACACTGGTCAACCCCTAGAAAGAATTGAAGCTGATACAGAACGCGACTTTTTTATGTCAGCAGCTGAGGCGAAAAACTATGGCTTGATCGATCAAGTGATCTCTAAGCAAAATCTGCCCACCGCAGGCGAAAACGTCACCGTACTGAAATAAGAGGCTGGTATGTCTAAGTATGACTCCCATTTAAAATGTTCGTTTTGTGGCAAGTCTCAAGAGCAGGTGCGGAAGCTAATAGCTGGGCCGGGAGTCTACATCTGCGATGAATGTGTAGACTTGTGTAATGAAATTCTAGATGAGGAGTTACTAGACACCAATGCCGCTGCGTCGCAACCGGCACGGACGTCAGAACAACCTCAAAAACGTCGTACCCGCTCAGCGAACCTCTCGTTTAATCAGATTCCCAAACCACGAGAAATTAAAAAACATCTTGACGAACACGTCATCGGTCAAGATGAAGCTAAAAAAGTACTGTCAGTAGCGGTTTACAACCACTACAAGCGGTTGTCAATTGCTCAGGCGAAAAGCAGCGGCAAAGGGTCGTCTGATGACTCTATAGAATTACAAAAATCTAACATTCTGCTCATAGGTCCAACAGGTTGCGGCAAAACTTTACTTGCCCAAACCCTAGCTAAAATTCTCGATGTACCCTTCGCTGTGGCGGATGCGACAACGCTGACAGAAGCAGGGTACGTCGGTGAAGATGTGGAAAATATCTTGCTGCGGCTCCTACAAGTAGCTGATTTGGACGTGGAGGAAGCACAGCGGGGAATTATCTACATTGACGAAATAGATAAGATTGCACGTAAGAGTGAAAATCCCTCAATTACGCGGGACGTATCTGGTGAAGGTGTGCAGCAAGCATTGCTAAAAATGCTAGAGGGAACAATTGCTAACGTCCCACCCCAAGGTGGACGCAAGCACCCCTATCAAGATTGCATCCAGATCGACACCAGCAATATCCTGTTCATATGTGGGGGAGCTTTTGTCGGATTGGAGAAAGTAGTAGAGCAGAGAACTGGCAAAAAGTCAATGGGCTTTGTCAAGCCAGAAGAAAATAACTCCAAAGACAAGCGGATGGCGGATACCCTTCAGCATATGGAGCCGGATGACTTGGTGAAGTTTGGCATGATTCCGGAATTTATCGGTCGCGTGCCCGTAGTAGCTGTGGTCGACCCGCTAGATGAAGAAGCCCTGATGGCAATTCTCACCCAACCACGCAGCGCTTTAGTCAAGCAGTACCAGAAACTGCTGAAGATGGATAATGTCCAGCTGGAGTTTAAACCAGATGCTTTGCGGGCGATCGCTCAAGAAGCATACCGGCGCAAAACTGGTGCTAGGGCGCTACGTGGTATCGTGGAAGAACTGATGTTGGATGTAATGTACGAGTTGCCCTCCCGTAAAGATGTAACTCGCTGTACAGTTACTAGGGAGATGGTGGAGAAACGCTCCACTGCCGAACTGCTGGTACATCCATCGTCACTACCGAAACCAGAATCAGCGTAAGGTTAAGAAAATAGGGTTAAGGGAATGGGGAAATCATGGCTAATTACCCCATACCCCATGCCCCATACCCATACCCCATACCCCATACCCCATGCCCTATCTTAACGTTCGTGGCGTTGAGCATTATTATGAGTGGATTAAAAACCCATCTAGCTGTGCAGTCAAGCCAGTGATGGTGTTTGTCCACGGGTGGGCTGGTTCCGCTAGGTATTGGGAAAGGACAGCCCATGCTTTATCAGCACAATTTGACTGTTTACTTTATGATATGCGGGGATTTGGGCGTTCCCGTGGCAAGCCTAGCGTTGCTGTAGCAAGCGAACATCTAGCAGAGTCCCATTCCCCCCAAGAAGAAGCAAAAGCGATAGAAGAGTTAAGCTACGAACTCACAGAGTATGCTGAAGACTTGGCAGCTTTATTAAATGAGTTACAGCTAGAACGAGTGTATATCAATGCCCATTCTATGGGAGCTTCCGTTGCTACTTTGTTTGTTAATCGCTACCAAGAGCGAGTAGTACAAGCAATTTTGACCTGTAACGGCATTTTTGAATACGACGAGAAAGCATTTGCGGCCTTTCATAAATTTGGCGGCTATGTAGTTAAATTTAGACCAAAGTGGCTCAGTAAAATACCTTTGGTTGACCGGATGTTTATGGCGCGATTTCTGCACCGTTCCATACCATCTGCAGAACGGCAGGCTTTTTTGCAAGATTTTCTCGATGCGGATTATGATGCGGCTTTAGGGACAATTTTTACTTCGGTAAGTAAAACTGCAGCCGAGTTAATGCCCCAAGAGTTTGCCAAAATTACAGTACCTACTCTCTTGGTAGCAGGGGAGTACGACCAGATTATCCCTGCCGAGATGGGAAGACAAGCCGCCGAGCTAAATGAGAACATAGAATTTGCGGTAATTACGGATACGTCTCATTTCCCAATGCTGGAAGATGCACCCAGTTACTTGCAGCGGGTACGAGAGTTTTTGCAAGTTTCTGCACCTGAAGTGCAGACGGCATGATGAAAATAAATATCAAAAACTAGTACAGCACGGCGTAAATAGAGTACCCATTAAACTGCTAAGACCTGACCCTTGTAAGTCCACTTGAATGGCTTCGCCATAGTGCGATTAAAGTAATCAATAAAATCTAAAATCCGAGTTTTGAG
>JAYKJH010000176.1:0-6469 GCA_035285345.1 Nostocaceae cyanobacterium
AATTTATAATGAGCCGAAACGTAGATTCACTATGACTTTGACTGAAACAGCTATCCAGTGGCTACAGCAAAAGCAAGTAGAACTAGGTGCAAATAGTCTCAGTGATGTCATAGAACGTCTGTCCCGATCAAAGCTCCCCAAACAGTAAGCTCTGGGTAACTATGTCCAGAAATTCACTTACAGTTTCCCACCCTATTTCTGGCTGGTGGTCGCTATCACCCAGCACGCATCAACTTCAATAGCAGGAAGTCTACCATAGCTAGTCTGTAAACTACTCCCTGCTGCTACACGGAGCAGGGAGCTTTCAATAGCCCTTATCTCCACTTCGTTCCGATTGAAGCGGTAGCCTTGAGCCAGTTCAGTGGAAGGGGGATAAGCAGGAATTACCAAAGACCCCACCCCCACAATAAAACCACAGAGCCAGGTTTAGAGAGATAATCAACAGTGACAAGACTGAATGTTGAACACAAGACAACACTAAAATTTACAGGCTAGCTGATTGCACTCAAACTTCCAAGGTTTTTTGTGATGACTGATTTTAAGTTACGTTTTTTACTCCCCAGAATTATTTCCTGGCGGCGGTTTTTCTCCAGATGCTTGCTGCTGCTAGCTTGTCTGTTTATTCTTGGTATGCCACCCGCTTTAGCAGGTATGAATGATGACAACTACGAAGGGAATGTGTTTATTATCTATGGCGGTAATGGTTCGCTAGTACCTGCTAAATTAACTTTGGCAGAGGCTTTAGCTGAACACAAACCGACAGTGATGGTGTTCTATGTAGACGACAGTAGCGATTGCAAGAAATATTCCATTTATCTGTCCACTGTCCAAGCATTTTATGGACGGGTAACGGAAATTATCCCTGTGAATGTGGATGCGATTCCGGTGAAAGATAGCTATGAACCCAGTGAACCAGGATATTACTACAAAGGCGCAGTACCCCAAGTCGTAGTGTTTAATCAAGAGGGTAAGGTGGTTTTGGATAAAATAGGTCAAGTGCCCTATGAGGACATCGATGACCAATTGCGGATTGTGTTTAATCTTTTACCCCGGTCTGAGTCTGTAGAGTTGAAACGGCGTTCATTTAACGAGATTAGCACCGAGTTGACGAAGTAATTTTGGGAATGGGTAATGGGTAATGGGTAAAGGAGAATATGACTTCCTTCCCCATTCCTAGATTCCCTTTTTTCTTTCCCCATACTGCATCCTGGCAGTTTCCGCGTCATAATGCTATGTAACTGCCAGTATCTGGCTACCATCTGACAAAAGTTTACCTATCTTGCGACTAGAGTCTGATGTCGAAGGTTTACACTACCCAAGAACTGATCGAAATTTTGGCAGCTGAACGCCAAGCTTGCCTAAAGGGGGAGCGACTAAAACTGGCGGTAACAGTTTCCGGTAATCCTGTAATTGACCAGTTTATCAAAAGCGAAGGGTTGCAAAAGTTTACTGCCTATCAAGACTTTAAAGCTGCTATTCACAACTATCAGCAAGAATACCAAGTTTCTGGTGTTGTTTGGCGCACAATGAATGTTAAAGGCAAAATTTTGCGATATCCAGAAGTAGATGGTCAGCTAATTGCATTAACCAGTGATTTAGAAATTATCAAAGCGGCTAAAAATCTTATTCGGGATTTTTGGTATCAAGTAACAACTGGAATGGATTTATATTTAGCTTTAAATAATGGCAAAGACCATCAACAAATTACCCCAACAGATGTAGAAAGAATTGTCACCAGAACCGAGTGGGCAAGTTTGTGGAAGTGGGAGAATTCTAACTGGTTAGAAATTATTTTACAACTGGGATGGGGTAAACCAGAAGAAGCTGCTTATAAACGAGATTTTCCTGCCTCTGGTAGCGAGTACATTCATGCGGTATATCCAGGTAAAAGACCAATTGGATGAAAAAGGCTGGGCATTGCCCAACCTTTTTTTAGTTATTAATCGAGTGCCTTTTTCACTTCATCTTTGACGTTTTCAACAGTGTGGCGAACTTCAGCTTCGCCTTGTTTGGCTTTACCTTCAGCTTTATCTTTGGGGTCGCCAGTTACTTCGCCGACTGTTTCTTGTACTTTGCCTTCAATGTTTTTAGAAGTTGCTTTTGCTTTATCTTCGATACTCATATTGTTCTCCTTATTTTCGTAATAAATTGTTCCCCAATAGAATGAAAACCTCTTGTAGAACCGAAAATTCATACACGGTTTAACTTTTCTACAAACTATTGTTCACAATCTATTGAAGATTCCAATATTTATATCTTATATAGATTATCTTGTGTCCGTTTCTATCTTTAGTCACAAAAAATAGGTTGATTTCTGCAATCTTTAGGCTGATAATCTATCTTTAAAATTATTACTTGTTACCTTAAAGATAGACTTATTTACTTTCATCTCTCTATTTATATAGATTTTTCCCAGCTTCAGCGTGTTAGTTCTATCTTTGGGTAAATTTTCCCGTAGCATTAAAAAGATTATATATTGATTTAAATTCTGATGATAAATTCCAGTTGGATATTTTCACCCAATTTATTAACATCACCTAACTCAAAAGATAGAACCGTCATAGGAGGTTGGAGATGAAGATTGCTCAGGTTGCTCCATTGTGGGAAAGAGTACCACCACCTGCTTATGGTGGCATTGAATTAGTGGTAGGATTGCTGACTGATGAACTAGTGCGACGTGGACATGACGTGACTCTATTTGCATCAGGAGATTCTCAGACTCTTGCCAAACTGGAATCTGTTCATCCCTGTGCTTTACGACTCGATTCTACAATTAAAGAATACGGAGTCTATGAGATGCTACAGCTAGGTAGGGTATATGAAATGGCGAGTGAGTTTGATATCATTCACTCCCATATCGGATGCACAGCTTTGCCTTATGCAAAAATAGTGAAAACACCTACTGTGCATACCTTGCATGGCATTTTTACACCTGACAACGAGAAAATGTATGCTTTTGCTAAAAATCAACCTTACGTCAGTATTTCCAACTCTCAAAGAGAACCAAAGTTAGGATTAAACTGCATAGCAACTGTTTATAACGGTATTGATGTTAAAACTCATCAATTCTATCCATCATCGGAAAATCCGCCTTATTTAGCTTTTTTGGGGCGGATTTCTCCCGAAAAAGGCACACATTTAGCAATAGAAATTGCTCAGCGTACTGGTTGGCATTTAAAAATAGCAGGCAAGATTGATGTAGTTGACAGAAAATACTTTGAAACAGAAATTAAACCACATATTGATGGTAAACAAATTGAGTACCTAGGTGAAGCTAACCATTTAGAAAAAAATAGTTTAATGGGAGGAGCAGTTGCAACTTTATTTCCCATAACTTGGAGAGAACCGTTTGGTTTAGTTATGGTGGAATCTTTGGCAGCCGGTACCCCAGTTATAGCGATGAATTTAGGTTCAGCACCAGAAGTAATTTCTCACGGTTTGAGCGGCTTTCTATGTAATACGATAGAAGAATTTATCGATTCTATTGACAAGGCAGCGGCACTAGACCGCTATGCTATTAGAGAATACGCCGTGCGTTGTTTTAGTGTTAAGCAAATGGTAGATGGCTATGAGGCAGTTTATAACCAAATTCTTGGGGAGAAATTTGCTCTCAATGGTCATTTCCGCACTCCTGTAATTGCGGGCAAATTATAGCAATTCTCAGTTCATTCATATCCAGTTTTTCTGGAGGCTAATCTTGTCAACAATCGGGTTTATTGATTAGGGATTGCTCCCGAAAGCACTGGGGATTTTCACCGTACTGTAGAGACATTCCATTGGAACGTCTCTACAATTCATCCCTAGATAACAGCAATCCCCTTAAATTTCGCAATACCTTCGACAAGCTAAGGGTAAACACAAACCCAGCTTTTGAGGTTTGATAGTGGAAGATATAAATCTATCCCAGCTTTGCTTTAGCTTGCTGCTTTTGGATTAGGAAAGAAGAAGCTCCCATCGCAGTTAAGTTGTCTACCATTGCCAGCTAATCCGCAAACATCAACAAAACCTACAGACCAGAGGGGTTTTGCAGGGGAACTACAAACAACACCGCGATCGCTTTCCAATCCGCCAAATTATCAAAGCGTGACATTGACTACCTCAGAAACAGGACAATACCGCCAGAACGTTTTTGATAATGGGGTTCCCATAGTTATCATTGTTCCTACTGCTTATGGCGCTCCTGGATACTTCCGACTCTCGGAAAATGTAGGTTTCGGTGCAGAAGATAATCAAATCTTGAGCATTGAGCAACCAGACGTTATGGTCATAGATTTAGGAGCTAAACCCTATGTAGGAGAACCAAACTACAGCCAGGGAGATGCGATGGTTGACCTCAACCTGTTGAGATTTTGAAAGTATAAAAATTTAACGCTGTTAACCTCTCTAAGTAGCGTTGAGATAACAACGAATATGTGGTACGGGATGTAATGGATAGTTTCTGTTACATCCATTATTTTATTCTAAAAATAAATTATTCCGAAAGCGGGAACGCACAAAACTCAGAACTTAGAACTCAAAGCTGCAAGCGCTAGCGCACCCCAACCCGCGAGAAAAGCGGCGCCTCCTAGTGGTGCAACTGCTCCTAGATACTTAAGGTCAGTTAAGCTCAGAGCGTACAAGCTACCGGAGAAAATCACAATCCCAATGATAAACAACCACCCAGATGCTACCAGGGTGGGTTGGGGGAATTCCTGGTGAGCGATCAACAGTGCTACCAGCAGCAATGCTAGAGCGTGATACATTTGGTAGCGCGCACCAGTTTCAAAGATTGAGAGCGCTCGTTCGCTGATTTTTTCCCGCAGTGCATGGGAAGCAAAAGCACCAGCAGCGACGGATAACCCGCCTAAAATTGCGGCGATGCTGATAAATATCTTAGTCATTATCGGCTGTAATCAATGGCTGTCAAATCGTCAGTAAATAATGTGACCATTATCTTAACCTGAAACTTTCAAGGTGCTACAAAGTTTCCGAAATTCTCTTAATTATTACAGATATCTATCTGGCGATAGAGGCGAGATTCTATAGTTTATTTTTTGGAAAATCATAAAATTTATCTAAAATTTTTGGTAATAACAAAAACAGTTTTCAATTTCTGCATTCTAAATTATGATAACTACTTTTGATAGAGTAAACGCTCGTTCGCTAGATAGACATTTTTTTACGGATTACGTGTTATGGCAATATTTAGACTGTTTTTAATACATAATTTATACATCTTTCTATTGATATATTATATATTTTTAATATGTATGTTGAATTTTCAATGCAATTAATTCCTCTATCTTTAGAAATAATTAATTAACAAAAAATCAGTTATTTAGACATAAAAAAACATCTGATGTTAAAGTAAAAAAGTGTTGCAAAAAGGAACAATAATTTGCAATCAAGCTATAAAAGTACCTATAGAGGTACATCAAGCAACTTTTGGTGTTGCCAATACATAAAGGTCTGCGCTACCTGCGATATTGCCAGCCGCTTTGCAGAAATAAAATACAAATTAATTGAGTAATGAGAGCAAAGAGTGATAAAAATTTTCCTGATTCTGCAAATGTGGTTAGTAGTAATATTTAAGAACTTTGGTGATTGAAAATAAAATTCCTCAGTCGATATTTCCGACAGCGTTTGTGGCGCTATCGGTAGGGAATAAGAAGGAATGAGAAGGTACTGTAGCCTCCTATTTCACCTTTATGAGCTATGACACCAACAGCACAGATCCATATCAACCTGAACCAAAAGCTTCTCAATCCGAAGAAGACCAACACGGTAATACTCTTAAAACAAACTAGTATTGCGGCGCGGAAATCAAAAATCACACGGCGTGAGCGACAGTTCGTAATGATTGCTGTAAGAGGGTCGTGGGATATATTTGAACAAGGATGTAGATTTTATGGTAGCAATAGCCATAAAAGTCAGGCGGAACCCAGACCTTCAATGCAGATAAATGGCTTTATTTTTGAGTAAAATGTTCCGCAGGATAGAGATTATCGACTTCTTAGGTAGAGTAAATTGATGGAAACAATCCAAAGATTGCATGTCTAAATGTAGAAGAAAAGCGACCGATATTTACTATGTAGAATAATAGCGATCGCATTCCAAATCAGCACAAAATTTTAGAAATTTTTGCAACTAATTAAATAGAAAAGTCAGTTGATTAACTGATATGGGAGGGGGGAGGGGTTAAGGGTTAGGAGTCACCCAAGGCTGGTGCCAGCAGTCTCGTGGTAAGGATGCATTTACCTGAAAACCTTTTTTCAGGAGATGAAACTATGTCCAGAAATTTGTGGATGAGAACAACTGTCAGCACCCTAGCGATCGCAGGGAGCTTACTCGCGGTTTCCACTCATTTTCCTAGCCAAGCAACGACAGCTAAGCCTTGCGAAACGCATAATTCTGGAAATCAATCTGGTACTAAATCAGATGCAACATCCAAGAGCGATTCTGTAGTCCAAGAACTTGCATCAGTAATTCA
>JAYKJH010000177.1:0-4669 GCA_035285345.1 Nostocaceae cyanobacterium
CACGATATCTTTTTGCGGGAATTAGTATCCAACGCTGTAGACGCAATCCAAAAGCTGAAAATGGTATCCCGTGCTGGGGAATATTCCGGAGATATTGGTGAACCCGAAATTCAAATTACCATAGACAAAGACAAAAAAACCCTCTCCGTCACCGACAACGGGATTGGGATGACAGCAGAAGAGGTGAAAAAATACATTACCCAGGTAGCTTTCTCTAGCGCTGAGGAATTTATTGAAAAATACAAAGGCAAATCCGACCAACCAATTATCGGTCACTTTGGCTTAGGTTTCTACTCCTCCTTCATGGTCGCGCAAAAAGTCGAAATAGATAGCCTATCCTACAAAGAAGGGTCTCAAGCAGTTCACTGGAGTTGCGATGGTTCCCCAGCATTCACCCTGGAAGACTCACCCCGGACTACTATCGGTACAACTATTACCCTCTCCCTGATGGATGAGGAACTAGAGTTTCTCGAAGCACCACGAATTCGCCAACTTGTCAAGACTTATTGCGACTTTATGCCAGTAGCCATCAAAATGGATGGCGAGGTATTAAACAAGCAAAAGGCACCTTGGCGGGAATCTCCCAGCAACTTGACCAAGGAGGATTATCTAGAATTCTACCGCTATCTGTATCCCTTCCAAGAAGAACCCTTGCTGTGGGTACATTTAAACACTGATTACCCGTTTATCATCAACGGTATTCTTTATTTCCCCAAACTCCAGCCCGATGTGGATGTTACTAAGGGACAAATTAAACTATTCTGCAACCAAGTCTTTGTCAGTGACCACTGTGAGGAAATTATCCCCCAATTCCTCCTGCCAATGCGGGGTGTAATTGATAGCACCGACATTCCCCTCAACGTCTCCCGCAGTGCCTTGCAAACTGACCGGACAGTGCGGAAAATAGGTGATTACATTGCCAAAAAAGTAGGCGATCGCCTCAAAGAACTCTATCGCGACAACCGCGAAGAATATATTACAGCTTGGAAAGATTTAAGTACTTTTGTTAAATTCGGCGCCCTCAACGACGATAAATTCAAAAAACAAGTCGAAGACATCATCATCTTCCGCACCACCCATAACCCAGGAGAAAACAACCGTAGGGGCGAGGTTTCCTCGCCCTCCAAGCCCGAAAATACCCCCAAGGTAGAAGTACAATCTCAAGAAGGGGATGTATGGCAAGATGTTACCTCAGCTAGTACAAACGCTGATACCCAGGGCGGGGATACCCAGGGCGGGGATACCCCGCCCCTACAGGGGAATCATCAGCAATATACCACCATCAAAGAGTACCTAGAACGCAACAAAGAACGCCAAGAAAATAAGGTATTTTACTGCACCGACGAAGCGTCCCAAGCTACCTACGTAGAACTGCACAAAAAGCAAGGTTTAGAAGTCCTGTTTATGGACTCCTTCATCGACACCCACTTTATTAACTTCCTGGAAAGGGAGTATTCCAATACTAAATTCACACGGGTAGATTCCGACTTGGATAATACCCTGCTGGATCAAGACAAAGCACAGGAAATCGTTGACCCGACCACCAATAAAACCCGCAGTGAAGTTATTAAGGAACTGTTTGAAAAAGCACTCAATAAACCTAAGCTAAATATCCGCACCGAAGCCTTAAAATCCGACGACCCCCAAGGCACACCACCTGCAATGGTGCTATTACCAGAAATTCTGCGTCGCCTCCGGGAAATGAACGCCCTAATGCAGCAGCAAAATGTGGAGTTTCCAGAAGAACACATCTTGGTAGTAAATACCGCACACCCGCTGATTCAATATCTGGCAAATCTCAGTCAGAGTAGTATTATTCAAGGTGATGGTTCTTCACCTACTGGTCAACTGGTGAATATGATTTGTCAACACGTTTACGATTTGGCGCTGATGTCCCAAAAAGGCTTTGATGCTGAAGGGATGAAGTCCTTTGTAGAGCGTTCCAATCAGGTGTTGACCCAGTTGACGGAGAAGGTGAGTAGGTAATCTACTAACCCGGTAATACCATTTCACAAAATTAGTGATACATCAAAACGTCCGTAGGGGCAAGGCAATGCCTTTACCCTACAAGCGCCATTTGTATCATTATAAAAGTGAGTTAGTCCATTTGAATGGACTGCCGCTATTAGCCTGGGGTTTTGAACCCCAGGTGGGTTAACAGCTAGTTAGGGTTTTACTAACAAAAGCTAACAGATACTCAGATTTAATCAAGATTTATCTCTAGAAGTTGACAGAAAAACTTGAGACTTTAATCCCTACGCTCCACCTCGCCTGCCTGTTGGCAGACAGGTCTCAGACAAAAATGCTATTATTGATAGGCATTTTAGGTGATAACCAAGCCTAAATACACCAATAGTAGGGTGAGATCCACCCAATCTTAAAGCCTGTGGACTGGATAGTGCCGACACTTCCAGAGGGAAGCAGGAAGAAAATGCTGGCTGTTGTGAGCAATTGTTAGCATTTTTGGATCGGTTGTACTCAAACTCCACTCTGGAAATACCTGTCATGTCTCGTAAATGCCAACTAACCGGAAAGAAAGCCAATAACGCCTTTTCTATCTCCCACTCCCATCGTCGCACCAAACGCCTGCAACATGCTAACCTGCAAGATAAGCGTGTATGGTGGGAAGGTGGTAAGCGCTGGGTAAAACTACGCCTGTCTACCAAAGCCATCAAATCCCTGGAAACCAAAGGCTTGGAAGCAATGGCTAAAGAAGCTGGAATTAACCTCAATAAATTTTAACCCAGGTAACGGCTGCGGCATCCGTTGCCGCATCTGTTGCAAATTAAATTTTTGAGTAGAAATATACACAATATTTATACGGAAAATTACTTATGATTGGTCATTGCGAGGCACTAAGCAATCGCAATGACTCTGCGATTAGTTCACTTCGCTATGGCGACCTTCGTCCTGGACAAGCATTTAACTAGACATGATATAACACCCAGATTCCCGACTTCTTGAAGAAGTCGGGAATATAGTAACAAACAGCATTTTACCTTTAACTACGTCCACCAACCTACTTATACGGTTTCACTGATATCATCCTACAAATAGCAGGGTAGGGGTAAGGCAATGCCTTACCCCTACGTAGATTTTGATGTAGCCCGAATTTGGTGAAATGGTATGACATTGGGCTGATTTAAACCGAGGATGGGAAACGCGATCGCATCACTCATCAGGGAGTTGGGTTTGCTCCCTCAAATAGCTTTATTGATTTGTCAACAACTGATAGGTTTTTTGGCAAGGCTGGGTAGTATGTTTATAGTTTATTTGCACTCTTTTCTGAAAAAATTTGTAAAATGAAAGGCAATTTCCCTGGCGAAATTTGTAGTAAAGAGAGGAAATATGTATTCTAGATTGCTTAATTACATCAGCAATTGACATCATCTATCCGCCTATTAACCCAAGTACTGAAAAAAAAGTTTTTAATTTATTACCTGGGATAGTCGTAAATTTGCCGATATCTTGATAAATCAATTCTTAAGACAGCGAAAAATCTCTCTTACTCAAAAATTTGTTTTTTCTCTCTAATCATCTCACAAGCTCACTCCGAATCTACCTAACGGGATAACACTCGCATCCATCTACAGTGACAGGAAACCAGCAATGTCAAACCGGAAGTTAGTCAAAGTTGTAAAAATTTTACACAGGAGAATTAGCAGGCTATTTGTCTCCCTGAGAAAAATCGGCAGCAATATCTGGGGTGTACTACGGACATTATTACTCATGGGGCGTCGCCGACCGGGGACAAGCACTGCTGGTTTCGTGTTACCAACGGTAGTGATGGTAACAATGGTGGTGATATTGTTAACCACGGCGATACTTTTCCGGTCCTTTGAAAGGTCGCAGAATGCGAGTAATGTGAGGGTTAATGAAATGACTCTCAAGGCAGCGACTCCCGCACTAGATAGAGCGAGAGCTAAGTTAGATAAGCTATTTGCAGACGGGAGATTGCCACGAGCCACACCGAATGACACGGCTCTCTACGAAACTTTTGTCAATAATATCAACGAATACACATTCGGTGACGAAAAACAATTGAGGTTGGTTGATAGAAACACAACCAGCCAAAATCCAAATCCACAAAACCCTCCCACAGAAATCAGAACAGCGTGGCAGTTCCCTGTAGATACTGATAACAACGGTAAATTTGATAGCTATACCTTGTACACCATTAACTTCCGTACACCCCCGGTGGTTAACGGTCTACCTAGCCGCGCAAGAACTGCTATAGAAGCCAGAACTCCACCCATGATTGGTGGTCAACAGGGTGGAGGTTGCGAAGACGTATTGGGAACTAGCGCCACATTGGTGGGTGATACTGGTTGGTCGAAAGTTGGGACTCAACTGAAAAAGAGCTTCTTTGTTTACACAGCCAACGTTCCAATTGCCGAGCTAGATGCTAATTTAGACCCTGATAGATACGAAAAATACAGAGGGAATCAAGGCTTCTCCGCCATTGAATATCAACAAGACCGCGCTCAGCTACCGTTAATCAACAACGCCGTAGTTTATGAAGACGACCTAGAAATCACACCGGGTCCTAACTTTAGATTAAACGGGCGGATTATTACCAACAGTAATTTACTCACAGGGGGTAATCCAGGAACTGTCACCCTCTACCAAGTTAGCAGTCCCTATTCCTGTTTCTACGAACCAGAAAATG
>JAYKJH010000178.1:0-5014 GCA_035285345.1 Nostocaceae cyanobacterium
TTATCGTGGGTGCAGGTCCAGGGGGTGGCACAGCAGCATATCATTTAGCAAAGCGGGGACGCTCGGTTTTAATCTTAGAAAAAGAAGCCCTCCCTAGATATAAACCCTGTGGTGGTGGAGTTTCCCCAGCGATCGCTCAATGGTTTGACTTTGACTTTACCCCGGCAATTTCCCTGAAAGCGGATACGTTGCGTTTTACTTGGAACATGGACGACCCTGTACAAGCCAAACTAGACATGACAGAACCAGTGTGGATGGTCAGACGAGACGTGTTTGACCATTTCCTAGTGCAGCAAGCAGAAAAACAAGGCGCCGAACTCCAGGATAGTACGGAAGTTCAAGGCATTGAATTCCACAGTGACCACTGGGAAGTAAATACAGCTAACGGTTCACTACAAGCTCGTTACCTCATAGCTGCTGATGGTGCTAAAGGACCTATGGCAAAATGGCTAGGTTTCAAAGACCGTAAACGCCGCCTTGCAGGTGCCCTAGAAGCAGAAGTCCCCAACACTACAGACGACAAGTCCACAATTCACTTTGAATTTGGGATGGTGAAGAACGGTTACATCTGGAACTTCCCCAAAGCAGATGGCTATTCCATTGGTATTGGGACTTTCATCGGCGGTAAACCCCAAGACTTCAAGAGCATATTGAATGAATACGGTCAGCTATTTGGTTTAGATGTCAAGACTTGCCAGCAACACGGTCATCCCCTGTGTCTATGGGATGGGAACCAAAAGCTGCATACCCAAAATGCTGTCCTCGCCGGGGAAGCCGCTTGTGTAGTTGACCCTTTCACCGCCGAAGGTATTCGTCCTTCCATTTTTAGCGGGATGAAAGCCGCTGTAGCTATTGACCAAGCATTAGCTGGAGACATCAACGCTCTAGAAAATTACACCAATGCGATCGTTGAAGAATGGGGTTCCCAGATGAGTTGGGCGCAAAAATTAGCTCAGACTTTCTATCGCTTCCCCGGTATCGGTTACAAAGTAGGAGTCAAACGCCCTTCCTCCACCCAGCGTATGGGTCAAATCCTGAGTGGTGAGTTGCAATATGGCGATGTCGCCAGTCGCGCTCTCCAGCGTCTAGTACCCTTTGGTAACAGCTAAAGGGATGGGTCGATGCGTGGATTGGTTTCTATAGCAGTCCGCGCATCATGCCAATCAAAATTAATGCCTTTGACCACTAGTCATCTAAAATATTTCTCGTTCCCAGGTTGAACCTGGGAACAAGATTAGGGAGGTTATACCTCCCTTGGTGCTGTCCGGTCAGCTAAAAAAGTTGGTGTGGCAGACTACTAGTCATCTCAAATCTCACATCTCAAATCTAAAATTGATTTGATTGCCCTTGATACGCTAAATACACAGCTTCTAAAAATACATCTGGAGTGACGCGATTGGGTAATTTTTGCAGAGAAATCACAGATTTTACTTGCTTAGCTAATTGCAAACTTAAATCAGTCTTTGCTTTCTTTGCCATTGTCCCCCGACGCAGCAAATATTCCCGAATCACAGCAAAATCATCAGGTAACAGCGCTGATATATCTGCAAGTTCTAATAACTGGTCTGACAAAGATTTGGCTGGCTCAGAAATAGAAATATTCGCTCTTGCAGTGGCTGTGTGGTTGTGAATCACAATTGTCCCAGCTACCCAATCTCCTAAGCGCTTCTCACGGGGAGTGAGGACAATTAAGAACATTCCCACCAAGAAAAAGAAAAAGTCGTCTACAGGACGTAGTAAAGCGCGTAGCACCGCTTGTTGTACAGCTACTGGTCTACCATCGTCACGCACAACCCGAATTTTAGCAATCCGTTTTCCTGGGGTTTGTCCTTGCCATAGGGTTTCAAAAACGACAAAATAACCAGCGTAGAGAAAGAAGTTTACTAATAGCGCGATCGCTAACAACCATAGCCCGATTTTGTCGCTGTTAAAAGTCTTTTCCCAAAAATTGACTACCTGTTCGGCGATTGTTGCCCAGATATATAAAAATCCCACAGAAATCAAGCCCAAAATATGGTAGTCAATTATCAACGCCCAAGCACGACTACCAATTCCTGCCAGAATAAAATCAATTTCTACGCTTTCTGGTGTTTGATATTTAACGCGATTAAAAATGTGCATAGGAACTTCTTAGACAATCAAAGTTAAATTTGGCGATCGCGCAGCTTTAAGCCTAAGCCTTCCCGCCGACTTCTCAGGTCATAGTAAATCACCGCTTTGATAGACTGCCAGAACGGCATAGTCATAATACTAACTACCATCATCCCAATAATTGCTAATAATATTCCTACTAAAAGTGAACCCAAAACCGTCTCATTCGGAGTTACATTTGGATTTTGTGATGTTTGAACCATGAGAGGAATGAAAGACAAAATAAACGGTATCAGAGCCAAAATTATCAATGGTAGCGTGATTAAAGAAGCTATGAAAATAATAGCTTGTAGTCGCAATACATGTCCTTTGGTCAATTCCCAACTCCGACTAATCGATTGTGCTGCATCGACATTAGTTTCTATAGCGATGGGCAATTCCGGAATAAACATCCGAGCGTAAAACCAAAGATAACCAAACCAATATGCCAAGGTTAATATTAACGCCAGCAGCGAAATTAAGAGACGAGCATTTTGGAAAGCAACTCCAGATATAAGCAAAATTAAATTTTGTACCAACGATAACCCAAAACTGACCCCAAACAGAATTAATCCCACGAGGATTTGGGCAAGTAAAAACGTCCACAAACGAGGATTTAGTTGATTGCGAGTATGAGTAATTCCTTCGGGTTGATTGACTAATTCCCCAAATACTTGCCGGGAAATCATTGCATAAATTGTGTGCATTTTTGCCCAGCCATAAATAGGAATAATTGCCCACAATACAGCTTGACAAGCAAGTCCGAGATATTGTTTAAAATGAGAACGGTAAAGCCGCACTGCAGCACTGACAACATTACCAATACTCAGAGGCTGGAAAGAACCTTGAGGATTAAAGCCCTGGGACATAATCTCAAATTATCCTCGATATAGATAGCTGATTTTGACGCTATCTTAAGCGAGATTAAAACTTTGGGCAGGAAAATTTTATGAATATTAAACGTTGGATCGGTCGTCGGGAAGTAAATTGGCAACGACTCGATGTTTTATTAACAAAAATTGAAAAAAAGAGGCTTAAATCTCTAAACTCTGGAGAAATCAGAGAATTAGCCAGTTTATATCGCTCAGCCTCAGCGGATTTAGCACGGGCACGTTCTCAGCAAGTTGGTAATACTATGATACAAAATTTACAATCCTTGACAACCCGTGCCTATAGCCAAATATACCAAGGTTCGCGACGCCAGGAATGGCAGGCTGTAGTTGATTTTTACCGCTGGGGATTACCAGCAGTAGTTCAAGAAACCTTCCTCTACATAGCTGTAGCCACTGGTCTGTTTCTGTTGGGAGCGCTAGTGGCTTGGTGGTATGCTTGGCACGACCCCAGCTTTATGTCACTTGTAGCACCAGAAGGGATAATTACCAAAGTTCGCGATGAACATGAATTATGGATGGGTTCGATTGTTGGTATTGAACCCCTCGCATCTAGCAATATTATGACTAATAATCTCTCGGTTTCCTTTGCAGCCGTAGCAGGGGGAATTACTGCAGGTATATACACTACATTCTTAATGGTGTTTAATGGACTGCATATTGGTGCGATCGCCACTTTGGTAGGACAAAATAATCTCGCATATCCCTTTTGGGCTTTTGTTTTCCCCCACGGTTCTCTAGAATTACCCGCCATATTTTTTGCCGGTGGAGCAGGATTTTTAATCGCCAAAGCAATTTTATTTCCTGGTAAATATCGCCGTGCTGATGCACTGAAATTCTATGGTTCTCAAGCAGTACAATTAGTATTTGCCATTGTACCAATGTTGATTATTGCTGGGATGATAGAAGGATTTTTTTCACCTAATCCCTATATACCAGAACCAATAAAATATATTACTGGAATAGCTTTATTGACGCTGTTAATTATCTACTGTAGACGCCGTAAATAGGGCATTGGGCATTGGGCATTGGGCATTGGGCATTGGGCATTGGGCATTGGGCATTGGATAATTAGTTTATCCATTAGCAATTTTCTCGTTCCCTGATTCAACCTGGGAACCCGATATGGGAGGTTATACCTCCCCTGGTGCAAGATGTCAGATTACCTATTACCGATTACCCATTCCCTTACAACTGATTCTTCGCCTTCAATTGTAAATATCTATCCACCAACTGGTTGCTAATATGATTTGCTGGTGCGTCTAGTACTAAGACACCCTTTTGCTTCAATTTAGCAAATGCTAGCTGTCTCTGGGCGATTAAATCTAATGCTACAGCACGGGTATATGCTCCTGTAACCTCTTCACTAAAGGCTAGCGCTAGAGTATCAACCTGTGGATCTCTTAGAGTGACGCAGAAGGGAAGATAGCGGGGTGCAAGTTTAGTCAGGGCTGCTAGGAGTTCCGCCGAAGCGGTACTATCAACTAAGTCAGTAATTACCACCACCAAAGCTCTGCGAGTTTGCTGTTGCACGACATGGGTTACAGACCCCACATAATCAGATTCCAGCAAGACGGGTTGAATAGGAGTCAGATAATCAATTAAAGTGCTAAGATGACGCTGACCGCGTTGTGGGGCAATCCAGGTGTGCATCTGCCGATCAAACACACCCACACCGACGCGATCGCCCCGATTTAATCCTGCCAAAGCTAGAGACAAAGTAGCATTCAATCCCCAATCAAATCGCTGCAAACCCTGCACCTTTGCCGTCATTAACCTTCCCCGATCCAGTAGGACAATTAGGGTTTGCTCCTGTTCCGGTTCCAATACCCGCACTAGGGGAGGTGTAGCACCATGTGTTCCCATCCTCCGAGCCGTAGCTTTCCAATCTACCAAGCGCAAATCATCTCCCGTGCGATAGTTTCGCAGTTCAGCAAACTCTGTACCAATACCAATTTGACGAAATTGTCGCATCGCTCCCGATGATTGTAGTG
>JAYKJH010000179.1:0-3715 GCA_035285345.1 Nostocaceae cyanobacterium
CCCACACTCCCCACCCTCTCCACACACCCCACACACCCCACCCTCTCCACACTCCCCACACTCCCCACACTCCCCACTCCCCACTCCCTAAATAAAAAGGGGGTCTCCCCGGAAGCACCCCCAAAAAATTTGAGACAAATACTGCTTAATGCTGTTTTGCTTTACACTTGAACTGCTAGTTTTGCTTCCTTTGAAGTCAAGCGCTCGTAAGTAGCACGCATTTTCAAACCTGTCAGCACTTGGAATAAACCAGTTCCGTTATTAGAACCTGGATATTCGCGGTGTTGCAGTAACAAGTGAGTCATTTCACCTTGATACTTAGTGGATGTGTTGCTGAGGTGATTTTCGATGTAAATCACTTCATCTAGGTTGTCAAATTGACCATCTACCTCTAGAACTGAGACATAGCGGCCATAGTAAACATCGGAACCGTAGTACAGTTGCATACCTGGGTAAGAACAGGTCAGCTTGCGTCCACAAGGAGTCCAGTGAATTGTTGACCCTTCATCAAAGAGGTAGACTGGAGTAAAGCCTTCTTTGCCTTCCCGTTGCAACATCCGCACCCGCAGAACCTTGCGGTCTGTGTCGTTTTTGATTAGGTTTGTGGGTAATACTTGCAGAACGACATCAGCGAATTCTCTTTGGGGTTCGATATACTTGGTAAAGTCGGGTTTACGGGAGTTGATGGCAGCTAATACATCTTCATAACGATGACCCCTTTCTGCCATGTCGCGCTGAATTTTCCAGGCAATCTTAACTTCATCGCTGATGTCAAAATATACACTGAAATCGATTAGCGATCGCACCCGTTCATCATATAAAGGATGTAGACCTTCAACCACTACAATATGATTTGGCTCTACTAATTCTGGTGGATCAATCATGCCGGTTTCGTGGTTATAAATCGGCTTATTAATGCTTTGACCTTCTTTGAGCGCTTTAATTTGCTCATACATCAAGTCAAAATTGTTAGCTCTGGGGTCAAGTGCAGTTATCCCAGTTTCTTTGCGTTGCTTGCGATCTAGGCAATGATAGTCATCTAAACAGATAACCGTCATGAACTCTTCACCAAACAAGTCAATCAAACGACGCAGAAAAGTAGATTTGCCACACCCGGAGTCTCCGGCTACTCCAATTAGTACCACGCGTTCCGGCTTACTTGTCATAAATCTCCTCTGAATACTAAATAATGTGTCAATCAATAATTTTTCACACAGTAGATTTTGAAGCCAGGAGTTTACCCCATTGGTTTTTCCTGTGTTCTTGGTACTCAGCCACACAAAGATCTATCAGACGGGTGTACAGCCAAACTAACGACTGTTACTCGTCTGAGATTACTTTATTTTGCAAATAGCTAAGTATTTAATCCTAGTGGTAAACTAATTTTAACAGAAGGGGTTATCCTATACAAGATTTACCATTTGCAAGAATCTGATGCTTCCACAGTAAGATTGCTGATTTGGTAATTAGCCTTCAACAGCAGCACAACAATTGTGCTTATTCCATATTCCTGCTGATAGAATTATTCTCAAAAGTTCACCGATTGTAATTTTTCTTTAAAAACCATTTTGGTATTAGCCTAGCACATCAGACCGGCGAAATAAAAATCTACCTCATACCAATTTTGGATTTTAGATTTTGCGGAAAGTTGCGTGCGGAGAGAAGTAGCGAGGAGGGTCTCCCTCCGGGCGAACTTCGGGGGGTTCCCCCCGTTGAGCAAACTTTCCAAGACAGATTTTGGATTGAAAACCTTGATTCATTGGCTATTCCAGAAGCTTGAAACAAGACTACCTATCTGAATTTGGTATGAAGTCACAATCAGACATTGGTGTTTAGTGTCAAAAACTGAACAGTATTTTTGGGGAAATCTTGGCAGTATCAGCTTAAACCTGACAGCCAGCTTCTAGCCAGTAATGCTGGTATAATTGAGCATTGCCTTGTGTGGCACAGAGGGTTTGCCACCAGTTGTTGATACCTAGAAAAAAGTGTTCATTCACGAAAAAAAGCTTAAATTGATTCCTAGTTAACATTCTCCTAGCAACTTATCCTCTACTTTAGAAGATGAACAGGTGTGTTTATTGCAGTCCCTACTTGTCTTTGGTGAGTGTACTTAGCAAGGCATTATTTTGTGATGCCTCTTTCTCAAAGCGATCGTTTTGGGTAACAAAAATCCGATAAACTAAAAACTAGCTTGGGAATAGTTTCTTTTGAAGAACGGTTAAGTAATATCGGAGTAATAGAACGAATGTACAATCAAGGTGCTGTTGAGAGTGCTGCCAACACGGAATCAGGTAGCCGCATCTTCGTTTACGAAGTGGTGGGTCTGCGTCAGAACGAAGAAACTGATCAAACAAACTACCCAATTCGTAAAAGTGGCAGTGTGTTCATCAGAGTGCCTTACAACCGCATGAATCAAGAAATGCGACGTATCACTCGCCTAGGCGGCAAAATTGTTAGCATTCAACCTGTCAGCGCTCTAGAGCAGATGAACGGCCAAGCCTCATTGACGAGTGCTGCACCAGAGGTGAATGCGAACAGTGAGGGAAATGGTCAAGCTACACCTGTGAGTGCAAATAGTAAGGACACAAAAGGCAACACCATGACTCAAGCGAAAGCCAAAAAAGCCCACGCTGACGTTCCTGTAAATACCTACCGTCCCAATGCTCCATTTATTGGTAAGTGTATCTCCAATGACCCATTAGTTGGAGAAGGCGGGATTGGTATTGTTCAACACATTAAATTTGACCTATCTGGCGGTGATTTGAAATACATCGAAGGTCAAAGTATTGGGATTATTCCTCCTGGTTTGGACAAAAATGGTAAACCAGAAAAACTCAGACTGTACTCCATCGCTTCAACTCGTCACGGTGATGATGTAGATGATAAGACAGTTTCATTGTGTGTTCGTCAGCTGGAATACAAGCATCCTGAAACTGGTGAAACAGTCTACGGTGTTTGCTCTACATACCTGTGTTTCCTAAAGCCTGGGGAAGAAGTAAAAATCACAGGCCCCGTGGGTAAGGAAATGTTGTTACCCGACGACCCCGAAGCCAATGTCATTATGATGGCAACTGGTACAGGTATCGCACCGATGCGGGCGTATCTGTGGCGGATGTTTAAAGATGCAGAACGAGCCGCTAACCCAGATTATCAATTTAAAGGATTCTCTTGGCTGATATTTGGCGTTCCCACAACTCCCAATATTCTGTACAAAGAAGAACTGGAAGAAATGCAGCAGAAGTATCCTGAAAACTTCCGCTTAACTTATGCCATCAGCCGTGAACAAAAGAACCCTCAAGGCGGCAGAATGTACATTCAAGACCGTGTAGCGGAACACGCTGATGAACTGTGGCAGTTGATTAAAAAAGAAAAAACCCACACCTACATCTGCGGTTTGCGTGGTATGGAAGAGGGGATTGATGCGGCTTTAACTGCTGCTGCGGCTAAAGAAGGTGTAACCTGGAGTGATTACCAGAAGGATCTGAAGAAAGCAGGCCGCTGGCACGTAGAAACTTACTAAGTTAGTCAATGGTCAAAAGTCCATATTTATTAGACTAGGATGATTGACTGACACAAGACAACTGAAACAAGATAATCAGTAGGGTGGGCAATGCTCACCCTACAATTGTTTTGTATGAATATTGGGTGCAAATATTGTGGGTGTAAAGCTGGGAATACTGGGATTAGGAACAGTGGGTACAGGTACGGTGCAACT
>JAYKJH010000180.1:0-13617 GCA_035285345.1 Nostocaceae cyanobacterium
AGGTAAAGCCGCGAGTTTGCACCAATTAGCAGGGATTTACGCTCAACAGGGAGATGTCACCAAAGCGATCGCACTCTACTCCGAATCATTACAACTAGATGAAACTATCGGCAATGTCCAAGGTAAAGCCGCGACTTTGCACGAATTAGCAGGGATTTACGCTCAACAGGGAGATGTCACCAGAGCGATCGCATTCTACTCCGAATCTTTACAACTAACAGAAACTATCGGCAATGTGCGAGGTAAAGCCGCGAGTTTGCACCAATTAGCAGGGATTTACGCTCAACAGGGAGATGTCACCAAAGCGATCGCACTCTACTCCGAATCATTACAACTAAAAGAAACTATCGGCGATGTTCAAGGTAAAGCCGCGACTTTGGCAAATATGGCAGCCTTAGCTTTTAAACAGGGAGATATTAACAGAGCATTAGAGTTACTCAAACAATCTGCCCAAACTCTAGCGCTAGCGAAAGCCTATATTGACTTACTCACAGTGCTGAATAACTTAAGTGTAGCAGATGAAACCAACGGCTTAGTTTACCTCGCGCAAGCAACCTGGCTTTCCCTAAGAATTTACGCTCCCATAGTAAAGACCATTAACCTCATCCGCGCCTTGTTTAACACCGTACCCCAAGGCAATGAACTAGAAGCCTTGCTAGCCAGCACAGCCCTGTATTTCTGTCAAGTACGCGGGGAAGGACACCCGGAATTAGAGTCACTGCAAGAGCGTAGCTGGGAAATGATATCCTTTGCTGCTGATGCTCAAGGAATAACCACCCCAGAAGCCTTTCACACCTGGTTTACCCAGCAACAACTCAATGAACCAGAATACTTTCTCCCCCGTCTTGCTCAGCATTTAGAGGCGATAGTTGGGGATGGATGGTTATTTGAGCGCGACTCGTTCCCAGTCTCCGGGTGGGAAAAGATTCAGCAGTAGGGGCGAAGCATTTGGGCGATAAATTATCGGTTAAACCCAAAGTTTTCTGTCCAAATGCTTCGCCCCTACCTGGGAAAACACGCCCTAGGAACAAGAAAACCCAACTTTTTTTCTCTTATCCTCATCCCCTCGTTCCCATTCTCTGACGGGGAACGAGAAACGAGAAAATATCAAAAACGGGTGAAAACACGACCCTTGCAATGTGTGAACACCGATCCAGCCAACCCGCAGACTATTTCTACAATTACAAATAACAACAAAACTCTTATCTCTACCCTCCTCCCTCTTCCCTCTTGGCGTCTTGGCGTCTTGGCGGTTCATACCTAAAAAAAGCCTATGCAACCAACTAATCCTAACCAATTTACAGAAAAAGCCTGGGAAGCGATCGCTCACACACCAGACATCGCTAAACAACAAAACCAACAGCAGATAGAAAGCGAACACCTGATGAAAGCGCTGCTGGAACAAGAAGGACTCACCAGCAGCATTCTAACCAAAGCCGGTGTCAACCTCCAGAAACTGCGGGAATACACCGAACAATTCATTCAACGTCAACCCAAAGTATCCGGTAGCAGCACTTCTGTATACTTAGGAAGGAGCCTAGATACACTCCTTGACCGTGCAGAAGCGCATCGTAAGGACTTTCAAGACGATTACATCTCTATAGAACACCTATTACTCGCCTACAGCAAAGACGACCGTTTTGGTAAAGCGTTATTCCGAGAATTCGGCTTAAACGAAGCCAAACTGAAAAATATTATTAAACAAGTTCGCGGGAATCAGAAAGTGACTGACCAAAACCCAGAAGGAAAATATGAAGCACTAGAAAAATATGGACGCGACCTCACAGAAGCTGCTCGTCAAGGTAAACTTGACCCAGTGATTGGACGCGATGACGAAATTCGTCGGACCATTCAAATCCTCTCCCGTCGCACCAAGAATAACCCAGTCCTCATCGGTGAACCTGGTGTCGGGAAAACAGCTATCGTTGAAGGTTTAGCTCAGCGGATTATCGCTGGGGATGTTCCCCAATCCCTGAAAGACCGGAAGCTGATCGGCTTAGATATGGGTGCTTTAATCGCTGGTGCCAAATTCCGGGGTGAATTTGAAGAACGTCTGAAAGCTGTTCTCAAGGAAGTCACTGAGTCCCAAGGTAATATAATTCTCTTCATTGACGAGATACACACCGTCGTTGGTGCTGGTGCTACCCAAGGGGCGATGGATGCCAGCAACTTGCTGAAACCCATGCTAGCACGGGGTGAGTTACGCTGTATTGGTGCAACTACCCTAGATGAGTACCGCAAATATATCGAAAAAGACGCCGCTCTGGAGCGTCGCTTCCAACAAGTGTACGTAGACCAACCCAGTGTCGGAGATACTATCTCGATTTTGCGCGGCTTGAAAGAACGCTACGAATTGCACCACGGGGTGAAGATTTCCGATAGTGCATTAGTTGCAGCCGCTACCTTGTCTAGCCGTTATATAAGCGATCGCTTCCTCCCAGACAAAGCAATAGACTTGGTAGACGAAGCCGCTGCGAGGCTGAAAATGGAAATCACCTCCAAACCAGAAGAACTCGACGAAATCGACCGCAAAATTCTGCAATTAGAGATGGAAAGGCTATCGCTACAAAAAGAAACCAGCGCACCTTCCAGAGAACGCTTAGAGAAGCTAGAAAAAGAACTAGCGGACTTAAAAGAAGAACAACGGACTCTAAATGCTCAATGGCAGTCAGAAAAAGACGTAATCACCCAAATACAATCGGTTAAAGAAGAAATTGACCGCGTGAACTTAGAAATTCAACAAGCAGAGCGCAATTATGACTTAAACCGTGCTGCTGAATTGAAATACGGCAAATTAACCGATTTACACCGCAAATTGGAACAAGCAGAAAGCAAACTTTCCCAAGTCCAAAAAAGCGGTAAATCCCTCCTGCGGGAAGAAGTCACCGAATCTGATATTGCCGAAGTTATTTCTAAGTGGACGGGAATTCCGATCAGTAAGTTAGTAGCTTCTGAGATGGACAAATTATTGCTCTTGGAAGACGAACTACATCGTCGTGTCATCGGACAAGATGAAGCCGTCACAGCCGTTGCTGATGCCATTCAGCGTTCCCGTGCTGGGTTAGCAGACCCCAACCGTCCGATTGCTAGCTTTATTTTCCTCGGTCCTACAGGTGTCGGTAAAACTGAACTAGGGAAAGCCTTAGCAGCCTACCTGTTCGACACCGAAGAAGCAATGGTACGCATTGACATGTCCGAGTACATGGAGAAACATGCCGTTTCCCGGCTGATAGGTGCCCCTCCAGGATACGTCGGTTACGATGAAGGGGGACAACTCACCGAAGCCATTCGCCGTCGTCCCTACGCTGTGGTGCTGTTCGACGAAATCGAAAAAGCCCACCCGGACGTATTCAACATTATGCTGCAAATCCTCGATGATGGACGTGTTACCGATGCTCAAGGTCATACCGTGGACTTCAAGAACACGATTATCATTAAGACCAGCAATATCGGTTCTCAGTATATCCTAGATGTCGCTGGGGATGACGATCGCTACGACGAAATGCGTCGTCGGGTAATGGAAGCCATGCGGAACAGCTTCCGTCCAGAGTTCCTCAACCGCATTGACGAAGTGATTATCTTCCACGCCTTGCAAAAAGAGCAATTACGCCAGATTATCCAGCTACAAGCGGCTCGACTGGAACAAAGATTAGCTGAGCGCAAAATGGCGCTGAAATTATCCCATGCAGCCCTTGACTTTTTGGTCGAAATAGGGTATGACCCTGTATTCGGTGCCCGTCCCCTCAAGCGAGCCATTCAGCGGGAATTGGAAACCCAAATCGCTAAAACCATACTACGTGGTGAATTCCATGAGGGTGACACCATTTTTGTAGATGTGCAGAATGAAAGATTGTCCTTTACCCGCTTACCAGCAGAGTTAATCACAACTTAAGGGTCATGGGGAATGGGGAATAGTCATTAGTCAACCTTTGACTAATGACTAATGAGCAATGAGCAATGACCAATGACCAATGACCAATGACCAATGACTACCTAGCAACTCTATCAGCCACTCCAGAACCCTGTATGCAAACAGCGTATAGCTGGATGGAACTGAAACCAGGAACGAGTTTTTGTACTTCAGTAATTGATGTTCCAGGTGGGGTACAGAACTTTTCTTTCACCAGCTTTTGTTGTTCTGGTGTACCTAAGAAATTCTCAAAATTGTTTTGATTTTGCAGGACTGGTACTACTCGCTCTACAATATTACTTGCCAAGACGGCAGGCGATCGCGCGGAATTTTTGGGTAACAATGGTAAATTAGCTAACTTTTGTTCGAGTAATTTCTGGATCATTGCTTTTCCCGAAGGACTGACGAACATGCTCAGCATTTGTGCTTTCTGTTCTCGGGTCAGCTTATTGTCGTTAATATACGCTGTTCGCATTCCGACCACAAACGCACCAGCCATCAAGTCGGATAAGGTGTTGAGATAATCATTGAATTGCACAGATGAGTCGCGAAACCCACTAGCACAAATCACTGAGCCATCTTTGTCCCCTCCTGTAGCGATATCCACCATCCCCCGATCTATACAGGCTTTGAGAATTGTCTGGATATCCTCCGAAAACATATTATCCCACCCCGATGAAGTCCTTGGTGTCTGAGGCTGGGGTTGTGGTTGAGCTTGTGAGGGTAAAGGGTGAAATAGTAGCGCTAGAGATAGCGTTTGGCTGAGGCTTAAGCCTACAACAGAGATAATCTTCATCCAGGAGTTTGTTTGCATTATTGGGAATAAAAAATTATTCTGATATCTTATGTAACATTTCGTGAATAACAGCCATCACAGTTCTGAGAATTAGAATTTTTATGTCACTAGAACAGGTTAACGCCTTTTACGAACATCTGACTGCCGATGCGGCTCTTTATGAGCAATATTTTCATAAATGTGGCACTCAGGGCTGTTTTGGGGAGTTGCATTGGGATAAAACTAAAGTGGTCTACTTTGCTGCGACTATTGGCTACAACTTCACTCCAGACGAGCTACATCAAGTATGGTTTGGCAGCGAGGATGATAGCAATCGAGAGGAGCTTTTGAGTAGTAGACGAACATATTAGTGGTCAGGATTCGCACTCAGGGATTTATCGCTCAATTAAATCGCACAAATACAGACTCTGACTACAATGCAATAATCAGCAGCAAGCAACCGACAAAGCATCGTTACCAGGCGAGAGCCTAGTAACGATAATAGATTATAGAGCCTCTAGCTCCTGAGTAAGAACTTATTTTAGAACATCATACCCGGTTGCTTTAAAAATTCCTCTTCCGCCGGAGTAGAGGGTCGCCCTAAAATTGCATTACGATGGGGAAATCTTCCAAATCGTGCAATGATTTCCATATGCCGAATCGCGTACTCAATCGCACCAGCACTTTCAGGATCGTAACTGAGTTGCTCAAACAGTTGTACTGACTGACGCTGGTGTTCTATATTTTCGCTGTGTTCAAAAGGTAAGTAAATAAACCAGCGTTGAACTGGTAATAGCTTGCGGTCATAACCCTGAGCAACAGCGTATTGTGCTACTGTTAGAGCTTGCCAGTCGGTACCAAAGGCTTCTGCTGTACCGCGAAATATATTTCTGGGAAACTGATCCAAAAGCACGATTAGCGCTAAACATCCGTCGGGGGAATTTTGCCATTCGTCTAATTCTCCCATAGCGGCTTTTTCGTAAATGCTAAAAAAGCTTTGGTGGATTTCCCGATCAAACTCTGGCAGATCGCTAAACCATTCTTTACGCGGTTTACCGTAATTTTCTGCATCAGGCTGACCAAACCAAAAGTCCAATATTTCCTTTGCCTGTGACATTGTAATCATTTATAATTTTTATCCTGCAAATGTAATTATATATACTCAAACATTAAGTGTTTATTGGGTAATCAGTTTTTTGGCAACTGCTGGTGTCCATTTCCCGATTTTCCAGAGATACAGAGGCTGAGGATGTAGCTGACTCTAGTAATTAAATTTAATTTTGTACCCCAGCCAGTAGGGTTACTCTTATACACACTTCTAGAATTAGGGAAGCGGATGATGGGATATCTATTTAGCCATACAGAGAACTTGTCGCATTTTACGCATATTTTCTGGTAACGACATGTTCATTGCTTGTTGAATGAACACAGCGGGAACGGGAATATGGGGTGTAGCTTGGACTGTATAGGTGAGTAAAGTACCCTTACCCCAATCTTGCAGCTTTAAGTCAGCAGTAAAATCATTGAAAGTGCCTTGTTCCATGCGAAATTGAATTTGCTGTCCCAGGACTTCAAACACATTCAAGTAAATTTCCACTTGCGCGGTAAAAAACAAAAAGGCTTTTTGAGCAACTTGATATAACCGCTTCACCTCCCCGCGATGCAAAACTTCGCTTTTGGTAACATCCGGGAAATATTGCACCCAGCGGGGGTAATCAGTTAGCTGCTGCCACACACGAGAACGTACCATAGGTAAATACATTGAGGCTGTGACCGCACCACCCCAATCTGTATGCGATCCTGTTTGCACTAAAATTTCACCTTGCAACAGTGCCGCTTGTTTATCTGAATTCAAAACCATATGCAAACCTTTAGTCACCGAGTCTGAGCTAGAACACAAATTCATACTTGATTTCACTCACTCCCCAACACTAAGAAAAGCATGGAAACTAGTAATAGTTAAACTTAATTAAGTCCAATCCACTATCTTGCAGTTCCAAACTTATTTAAAACTTCATAATATGGCTACTAAATGTGAAATTCTATTTGGCACAACTTTGTAGTTTCGGTTGAAAAGTCCCATCAATCACTAGCTTTTGCGGGAAATACTTAGCTATTTCCCACGGATTTCTCAAAAAAAGTCAACGAAAATCTAGATTTTTAAGTCTCAGAATACAGAGGCTAAGATTTAAATAACATCCATAGTTGATTTTCAGGTGAAAGTAAATGAGTAAATCTTCCCGGTTATATCGGCGATTCATCCAGCTATTTGCGATTTTGTTGGGGACTACTATAGCGCTATGGTTGCTGAGAGGCTTTGGGGTGTTAGGCTTTATGCCGGGAGGAGTTTTAGTGCTATTACTTCTATTGGCGATTGCTACGGGAATTGTGAGTTATCTCCAAAAGACTGTCTGGCGGTTCTGAAAAAAAGACAGAAGAAAGAAAAGCGCAGTATCAGGGGTAGTTCACATTTGCTTGTACTCTTGATGAAAGAGACTCTTTTTGGAGATTCCCAAAATGCAAAGGTATATGTGTACTGTTTGCGGTTATGAGTATGACCCAGAAGCAGGGGATACTGATGGGGATATAGAACCAGGAACACCCTTTGAAAATATTCCTGATGACTGGGTATGTCCGGTGTGTGGTGCCCCAAAAGAAGAATTTGAACCCGTTGAAAGGTGAAGGAAAAAGGTAGCCTAGACAATACTTGCTATTGAGACATTTGCGAAATTGCTACCTTTACAAATTGTTGTGGTTGGTGGTGGAGCAGCGGGATTTTTTGGTGCAATCTGTGCTGCAACTACCAATCCAAAAGCCAAAGTTATTTTACTCGAAGCCAGCCGTCAACCACTGGCTAAAGTTCGGATTTCTGGGGGGGGACGCTGTAACGTTACCCATGCTTGTTTCGACCCCGCTTTATTGGTGCAAAATTATCCCAGAGGTGCTAAACCCCTGCGCGGTGCTTTCAGTCGGTTTCAGGCAAAGGATACCATAGCCTGGTTTAAAACCCACGGTGTGCATCTGAAAACTGAAGCTGATGGGAGGATGTTTCCCACTACAGACAATTCCGAGACGATTGTAGATTGTCTGATGGAAACTTCCCAAGCATCTGGTGTCCAACTGCGGATTGGTACCCCGGTGGTGGGGGTCAGACGGGAGACTCAGTTTGGCATTTCTCTCAAATCGGGAGAGACTTTAGAATGCGATCGCCTTCTGTTAGCAACGGGAAGCAGTCCTATGGGTTATAAAATTGCTCAACAATTAGGACACACCATAGAACCACCAGTACCGTCTTTGTTCACCTTCAGTATTGCCGATCAGCAACTGCGAGAATTAGCTGGTGTCAGTGTCCCTAATGTCCGCTTACGCTTGTCTGTTCCTGGTAAGACTCAACTAGAACAAACTGGACCATTGCTGATTACCCACTGGGGTTTCAGCGGTCCTGGAGTCTTGAAACTGTCTGCTTGGGGTGCGAGAATTCTCCACGACAGCCACTATCAAGCCACCTTAGTGGTTAATTGGCTACCTGATTTCCACCAAGAACAGGTACGGCAAAAATTACTAGAAGTAAAAGCCGTAGCTGCAAAACGACCAATTGCTCTCCATCGTGGCGTAGACTTGCCTCATCGTCTCTGGCAATATATCATTTCCCGTGCAGAAATTGGCAGCGAAACTCGTTGGGCTGAAATCTCTAAGCCATCATTAAACAAACTCGTGACTGAACTTACTCAAGGACAATACACCATTCAAGGCAAAGGAGTGTTTAAAGAAGAATTCGTCACCTGTGGTGGTGTCAACCTCCAAGAAGTCAAATTCAAAACGATGGAAAGTCGTATCGTCCCCGGATTGTATTTTGCTGGAGAAATCTTGGATATTGATGGAGTTACAGGTGGGTTTAATTTCCAGAGTGCTTGGACAACTGCGTATTTAGCAGGGAATGCTATCGCGATTGGGGACTCTTGACTGGGGAATGACCAATGACCAATGACTAACAACTAATGACTCCCACAAAACTATGAAATTCAGCGAAATCATCGAAAAACTGGGGAATGCTGCAACTATCAACAGTCTCACCGTTGCAAGTGACCTGAACCCAGAAATTACAGGGTTAGCAGCTATCGATCAAGCCACAACCAACACCCTCAGCTATATAGAAGGGGGAAAATTCGCCTCTCAAGTTGGGGTGACAAACGCTAGCGCTATAATTTTACCCCAGGACGAAACCTTACAGACACAGGCGCAACAGCGGGGAATTGCTTGGATTGCTACAAAAGAACCAAGACTGGTATTTGCTCAAGTCATTGCTCTGTTCTATCAACCCTTCCGTCCCACACCAGAGATTCATCAGAGCGCTGTCATTCACCCCACAGCTAAAATTGGCAGCGATGTTTACATTGGACCCCACGTCGTGATTCAACAAGGGGTAGAAATAGGCAATGGGGTGATTATTCATCCCAATGTCGTGATTTATCCAGACTCTCACATAGGCGATCGCACCGTTTTACACGCTAACTGCACTATTCACGAACGTACCCGCATCGGGGCTGATTGTGTGATTCACAGCGGTGCTGTGATTGGTTCGGAAGGCTTTGGTTTTGTACCTACCGCCAGTGGGTGGTTAAAGATGGAACAGTCTGGCTGTACCGTCTTAGAAGATGGCGTTGAGGTGGGTTGTAACAGCGCTATCGACCGTCCAGCAGTTGGTGAAACTCGTATAGGACGCTATACCAAAATTGACAATTTAGTGCAAATTGGACACGGTTGTCAAATAGGCTCTGGTTGTGCTTTGGCAGGACAATCAGGAATCGCGGGTGGTGTGAAACTGGGAAATCGGGTTATCCTTGCTGGACAGTCAGGAATTGCTAACCAGGTCGAGATTGGTGATGGTGCGATCGCATCCGCTAAAGCAGGTATTCACAGCGATGTCGCACCAGGAGAAATTGTCTCTGGAACTCCCGCTATTCCCCACAAACTGTTTGTGAAAGTTGCTGCGATTCACAACCGTCTCCCAGAAATGTATCAAACCCTTAAACAATTGCAAAAAAAATTAGGGAATGGGGATTAGAGACTCTTGACTGGGGACTGGGTAATCGGACAATCACCTAATTCCTAATCCCTAATCCCTAGTATCTATTACTATCTGGAAAGCCCTACTAAACGTTGTAGGGTTTACACTACTATCTACCCTATAAGTTTCCGGCAATATATAAACAAAGGCGATAAATAAATTCGCCGCCAGAAAGTTACAATTTACCCTCTGGTTGTATATCCTTATTGACTCATAACTAAGCCCTAAACTCAATTACCAAATTCCGACACAGGAGGAAATTAAGTATGGTATTGGTACGTTGGCAACCCTTCCAAGAAATGGAACATCTCCGCCGTCAAATGGATAGAATGTTTGATGAACTGACAGGATTTAACCAAGAAATGAAAACAACTTGGACACCTGCTGTAGAAATGGAAATCAAAGACGAACACGTGATTTTGCGGGCTGCAGTTCCTGGAATTGAAGGCAAGGATTTAGATGTGAAAGTAGCACGAGATGCCGTTTCAATCGCCGGTGAAAATCGCTACGAACACAAAACCGAAGACAAAGGTTATTTCCGCTCAGAATTCCGTTATGGCAAATTCTACCGCACTATTAATCTACCTGTACCAGTAGAGAATGATAAAGTAGAAGCTGAGTTCAAGAATGGAATTTTGACGCTGACAATTCCCAAAGCAGAAGAAGCGCGGAACAAGGTCGTCAAAGTAAATGTGGTAGATAGTTGATAGTCATTAGTTAATGGTCATTAGTCATTAGTTAAAATCGTCAAAAATCTAATTACTAATGACCAATATTGACTGCAAAATTCCCAGTTCAAAGTTAATTCATACAAGCCAAGTAGTCTACCTATGTCGGGATGATTACTTGGCTTTTTTAGATTAAGTTTAAAATATTTATATAAATTTTTGTAAAATAAGAGTATGAAATAATACGAGTAATTAGAAGATTTAATATATTTTAGGCATCAATATTTGAATATTTGAATATTTTTTAGAGTGACGGTTGTAATTGCGCCACATCATAGCAGACAGAACCAAGCAAAATGAGTTAAGACAGGGAAAAATATCTCTCTATTCGTTGGCTCGTGGAAATGGGAAAGATGGGAAACGAAACTGCCAAATATCAAAGCAGGATAGTAACCATCCACCAACAGAAAGTGACCGCAGTAGTTAGGGTGTCTGGTAAGAAAACTTCAGCTTGTAGAGACTGCTCTTGACAATGATTCAACAGCACATCCTGGAACTAGCAAAACAGGGCGATGTCGAAGCGATCGCCGCCCTATTGAATCAAGAACTCAAACCACAAGGTTTTACCGCCACTGTGGGTCGCAAACAAGATTGTCTGTATATTTCCATAGAAGCGGAGCAAGTGCCGGAAAAACTGACACTAGTGTCATTAATTGGCGAACAACTAAATAGCTGGCATTTGCAATCGCTTTCCAAAGTTAAGCTTTACGGGCGTAAAATAGGGCAAAGTTTGCCAGTGTGGCAAGAGGAAATAGCGCTAGAACTGACAGACAGCGCTGCTGAACAGACACCTGAATTACCGCCGACGCAAATCGTTAACCCTGTCCCAGCAGAAATCGGTGGTAAGGTATTTATTGGCAGTTACGTTATCCAGATGGGTTCTTACGGTGCGGTAGTCTATGTCCACGAGGGAACAAAGCAACAACGAACAGAAGACAGCAAATTTACACCAGTTTTTTTGCTACCCCGTGGCTGTAAAGAATTGGTAGGACGCCATGAGGTAATTAACGAAGCGATCGCCGCCCTCAAATCAAGGAAATCAGTAGAATTTTACGGTGCCCCTGGAGTTGGTAAGTCAGTCCTGCTGCGTTACTTAGCCCAGCAAACCGAAGTTGGTGCGACGTTTGCGGATGGGGTGATTAGTTTTGATACTCGCTACCAACCAACTTCCGACAGGCTGCAATTTCTGTTTGATGCCTTTTATGAAACGGAAAACACCTACAAGCCCACGGAAAAGCAAATCCGCCAAGCTTTACAGCATAAACAAGCGCTGCTGATTTTAGATTATCAAAAACTCACACAAGATGAGCTAGAACAACTGATAAATTCTGTACCTCGTTGCACCTTACTACTAGCGTCTGTTGAGCGTCATTTTTGGGGAGAAGTCCAAGCACAGAGGTTACGCGGACTGACGACACAGGAAGCGCAAATCTTGGCTGAACGAGAACTACAACGCTCGCTGACAACCGAGGAATGTCAAGCTCTGGAATTTTTATCTATAGCGCTAGAGGGAACCCCCTGGAAATTGCTCCTTGTTCTGGCTTCTGTACGTCTAGGACGGACAACTCTGGTAGAGCAAGAACGTCAATTGCACTCCCCTAACCCTAGCCAAGTCCTGATTCAGCAAATTTTAACGTCCCTAGAAAAACCACAACAGGTAATCTTGGGAGTATTAGCTGCTTTACCTGGTATTGGGTTACAAAGCGAGCAGGTAGCAGCTATCAGTCACATTGACCATGATTCCGCTAAAGCTATTCTCCAGAGTTTGGTAGAGCAGAAATTGGTAGAATTACAAGCGGAACGCTACAGCCTCAACCATGCTCTTGGGGACATTTTGCAGCAAAAGTGGGATTTAACTGTTTGGCAGCAAAGTGCTTTCCAATACTTCACTACATGGGCACAACAACATTTGCCCCATGTAGCGAGCAGTTTAGATTCAGAAACCGATGCTATTATCCAGCTTTTGGAATGGGGAGTGGAGCAGGAGCGATGGTCAGAAGTTCTGTTACTAGCAAAATCAGTAGAAAGTTCACTTGTTTTGAGCAAGCAATGGGGCTTGTGGCAGCAAGTTTTGCTCTTAGGTGCCCAAGCAGCCCAAGAATTAGGAGACAAAGCTGCCGTAGCTTGGGCACTGCATCAAATGGGCACCCGCGCTCTGTGCTTGGAGGACATCTTTACCGCCAGCGATTTGCTCTCCCAAGCTTTGCATTTGCGAGAAGCTTTAGGCGATGAAGTCGGGACAACCGTCACCCGTCATAACCTCAACTTGATTAAACTACCGCAGCCATCATTGACCTCGGAGTTACCTGTAGATATTTCTTTCCCCCTAGGAGATGAGACACCAAGACGCCGAAAGCTGCATCTGTGGCTGGGGAGTTTGATTGTGCTGTTGTGTTCGGGATTAGCGATCGCTGTCGGTTGGTCTATGTTACCCCGCACTGCACCGTCTGGGTCGCAAGTAACAAAATCCCAAAAGCAACCAGAGGTTAAGTCTACCCCGGAAGCAGCACCCTTACCAGAACATCCCATCGATCCAGAAGCAATTCCCAGTCTGACTGAGTTAAGTACACCCAGTCTCCCACCACCACCTCCTCCAGACGCACCCCTAGGGGCACCTCGGTTGGTGTTACCATCCCCTAAGCCAGAGGTGCCGGGGTCGGAAGAAAATTTGGCACCCAAGGCTCAAGCTACATCGCGTGCGGGTTTTTCTTCGTCACAGCCGACCGATCCGCGATACCAAGCTCCTAGCTATTCTATACCCAGTCGAGTACAGCCAACTCCCCAAGCCAATTCTCCCATACTTTTACCACCAGCAC
Organism: Nostocaceae cyanobacterium; assembly: GCA_035285345.1. Classification (GTDB taxonomy): domain Bacteria; phylum Cyanobacteriota; class Cyanobacteriia; order Cyanobacteriales; family Nostocaceae; genus JAYKJH01. The sequence goes on from JAYKJH010000180.1 coordinate 13,298, forward strand.
AAACCAATCCCCCCGCTAGAGTAATCTATCCACCAAACATTCCCACACAGGAACCACCACCAGCAGTGGAACCGACCCCAGCACCCACAGTCGAACCGACCCCATCACCCACCGCTGAAGCGACTACAGCACCCTCAGCCGAACCAACCCCATCACCCACAGCCGAACCGACCCCATCACCCACCGCTGAAGCTACTACAGCACCAGCAGTCTTACCACCGACATTTCCACCGCTAGATAAGCATAATCAACCATCAGAACAGAAAAATACATCTCCAACCACCACACCCGAAACACCACCGTCATAATCACAGTGGTGG
>JAYKJH010000181.1:0-40084 GCA_035285345.1 Nostocaceae cyanobacterium
ATCTCAAAATTTAGAAAAATATGCACGGTGGGCTAAACCGTGTCTGGACATTGAGGGATAACCGCTCCCATGCTCCCGGTGAAATGTCAAGTAATGTCGAGCTTTGTCTTGGTTTTATGTAGCAGAAACACCTCAACCGGAAGCGCTAGAAACTACTCCACCAGAACCAGCGCAGGAAGAAAGCCAAAAAGAAGCACCTGCAACTGTAGATACTGTGGAAAGTAGCAGTTAATAGCTAGGGTGAATAAAGATTACAACTAAGTCATAGTCACAATGATGGCTTAGTGTTTTTTCCAATTTCAATGTGAATTACCTATGTCCCCCCGTGTAAGAGCGCCAGAATTACCGCAAAATCAACCTTGGCTGAACACCAATCATCCCCTATCGCTGCGACAGCTTAAAGGGCGGGTTGTAATTCTTGACTTTTGGACATACTGTTGTATAAATTGCCTGCATATTTTACCAGACCTGAAGTATCTAGAACAGAAATACAAAGACAGTCTGACGGTGATTGGGGTTCATTCAGGAAAATTTGATCATGAACAGCAAGTAGAAAACATCCGTCAAGCTGTCCTCCGCTATGACATTGAACACCCGGTGTTAGTTGACAGCGGTTTTGAAGTTTGGCAGCAATATGCAGTCCGAGCATGGCCTACACTAATGGTCATTGACCCAGAAGGCTATGTTATTGGTTATGTATCTGGTGAAGGACATTGCGACGTTTTAGACGAACTAATTGAGCAATTAATTAACCAACACCAACAGAAAGGGACAATCAATTTTCAGGAACTCAGCCTGACTTTAGAAAAACAACGTCAACCATTAATTACACCCTTAGCTTTTCCTGGTAAAGTTCTGGCTACGGAGTCAAAATTATTTATTGCTGATTCTGGACATCATCGCATTGTCGTCAGTACCTTGGACGGGGAAATCCTACATCTTATCGGTAAGGGAAAATCCGGCTTAACCGATGGTGACTTTAGGGAAGCACAGTTTTCTGCACCCCAAGGAATGGCTTTTGATGACCAAAATCAAGTACTCTACGTCGCTGATACCGAAAATCATAGCTTGCGTCGGGTTGATATCCAGCGTCAGGTAGTGGAAACTATAGCCGGAAATGGCGAGCAAAGTCATTATATCCATCCCCACGCTGGTGAGGCAAAAGAAACTGCATTGAATTCCCCCTGGGATATTCAGAAAGTAGGAAATACTCTATACATCGCTATGGCTGGACTCCACCAAATTTGGGAAATGGATTTGGCAACAAATATAGTCCAAACCTATGCGGGGAGAGGTGCAGAGGCTTGTCTGGATGGTTCGCTTACCGAATCTGCCTTTGCTCAACCTAGTGGTATCACAACTGATGGTAATCAACTATACGTCGCCGACAGTGAAGTTAGTTCGATTCGTGGTGTTGGTATAATTGAACCAAAAACTGTCCGAACTGTTTGCGGTAGTGGAGATTTATTTGGGTTTGGTGATGTCGATGGACAAGGTGAGGGAGTCAGACTCCAGCACTGCTTGGGGGTGGAATACGCTCAGAATTATCTCTGGGTAGCAGATACTTACAACCATAAAATTAAATTAGTCAGTCCCAGTACAGGAAATTGTCAGACAGTGTTAGGTGATGGTATCGCTGGATTTCAAGACGGTCAAGGTAAGAATACGCGCTTTTCTGAGCCTTCAGGACTTAGTATTATCGGTTCTGTGCTTTACATTGCAGACACAAATAACCATGCTATCCGCTGTGTAGATTTAGATACTTTAATAGTTAGGACGCTACAATTTCCTGGTTTATGCACCCCAGATGTATGTGTTCTTCCGGAGGAGAAACACATCTAAATTAACCAGAAAATATCATTAACCTCTGTAATAATTACCAAACCCTGACGAATTCTTGGTAAACACCGTTTTGCCGTCAAAGGGCAACAATGCTAACTTGACATTTGATGCTAGAGTTTTAAATATCTCAGCAGTGTTACGGGGAATAGCAACTTTCGAGAACATGATAATAGCAAACAGATTACCAGATGGGAATAGACCACCAAATCCCATCACAGATTTGATTTTATATGGAATTACAAATGACTCCTGGGCTGGTATATAGGAACTACCCACTGCTACAGGGACATGGAATACATTCAGCTTCCTTTCCTCAAGCCCCACCAAAAGAGTATGATCTGGTTTAAGAACCGACTTGATATCTAAGCCCAACTGTCCAATCAGTTGGGAGATCATCGGAGACTGTGCAACCATTTCTTCGCTTACCAAGGGGATAGCTTTATGTCCAATCGAAGTGTGTCGTGAGTTCCATTCCCACTGGTCACCAACTGTTCCCACTAGAGTCAAGCACTTCATACTGCCAGATGGGGTCTGGTTGCCCATCATACTACGGACTGACTCTTGCAATTCCCCATCAAGTTCTTCATAAGGGTGTGTCTTAAAGCAACGGATCAGGGCACAAGCGCTAGTACCAGTTTGCTTGTCAATTAGCTGTTTGTAGAAATAGTTAACAATTCTCATGCTGGCAGACTCCATACTATCAGCCCCCAAGCCCAGTTCTCCCAGATCAAAACCACATTCAATCATGTCTTTAAATGTGAATGTTGCTAGGTCGTACATGTAACTACCTTCCTGTATTCATTTTGGATTTCCAATATAGCCCTTTCCTAATTACCCTGGTGGTAAGATATCCAAATCAAGCCTAAAACACTGCTGATTCCAGCCGTCACCTTCTACCACTAAAGCACCTACATAACCGGGTGCTGGTAATAACTTAGTACAAGTCCACCGCTCCGATGCTTGCGGGTCATTGTTAATACTCAAAAGTGTCTCTGATGTTTGGGAGTTTAACCTAACTTCCACTGTTCCTAGTCCCGCTAACCCCTCACCTGTAGCTTTTAAATAGGCTTCTTTGAAAGTCCAAATGTCGAAAAAGCGAGCTTGTTTGTGTTCTTGGGGAAGGGATGCGATCGCTTCAAATTCCCTAGGAGAAAAAAAGCGTTTTGCTAGTTGTTCAGCATCTCGTAGCGGACGAATGTATTCTAAGTCAATCCCCACAGAACGTTGAGACGCGATCGCATATAAAGCCAGTCCATGAGAGTGAGACAGATTAAAACACAGCCTTTGTCCACCGGCTGTGTGAGCTAGTTCTGGCTTACCATAGCGACCATAATTAAACTGTACCTGATTTGGTTCTATTTCTAAGTAGCGGCTCAGAAGCCAACGTAGTATTCCCCGACAGGCAATAAAATGTTTTCTGTCGCGCTCAAAGTAAAATCTATTACCCCTATTTTGTTCGTCGGTGGCTAGGGTTTGTGCTAATTGATGTACTAACTCATCTGATAAATCTAGAGTAGCGCAAAACACATGAACCATCCCTGGTAATAAGGTCAAGTTGAGCGGTACATGTTGCCATAAACAAGGGGATAATGCCTTCATCTCGCTCTCTAGAGCAACGCCTAAAAATTGAGTATATTAGACTTCTTGCAAAAGTCCTAAAAATTCAATAATTAACCGCCGTAGGCGAAGCCTGCGCCCTTGGCGCATAAAACGCTGATAAACGCCGATAAAATAAACTTTTGCTCATAGGTCTATTTTATTGCTAAAGGTCAACAGATACAACTATCACTACTCTGTAGGATTAAATCTCAAATCGCTCTGTTTGTGTCACCAAAACCTGAAGAATTTTTGCTACATTATCCAACTCACCGACAATGCGTCGCATTGGCTGAGGCCAAACTTTTACCAATGTGGGAGTAGCAGTGACTTGATCTACTTCTGCTTGCTCTGGATTGGTGAACACATCTATAACTTTCAGGGTGTAAGGCTGACTGAGAGACTGTTCTAATAGTTCGTGTAAGCTTTGTAAAATTCGCTCAGTAGCGCTACTATGTCCAGCTACAAATAACCTGAAAACATAACCTTGGGGGTTTGGTTTTTCTGGCTGCGGTAATCCTATGGGTTCGTCAGATAGTGTAGTTGATTTACTCGTGTCATAGCGCACAATTAAATCGTGATTTTCCCATAATTGCTCAAAGGAGGAGCGATAAGTTGCTAGCAATATCGGGTCGGACAAACCATCAACCCAAGGAGGAAGTTGCCATACAAGGTCTTGTGTACCAAAAATCGCGTTGAGTAAAGCCTGATATTTCCAGACAGGGGGATGAGCTTCCGCAAAAGTCCGTACTTGTTGGCTGCGAGGATCTAACCAGTGGTCAATAGTCGCCGTATAACAAGGTACTAAAAAGTGGGGAGGTTCTGGTAAACAAAGTATCTCTTGCAAAAGCGCACATAAATGCAAATGCCATCGTCCCTGTTTGTTAGGGTCAATGCAGTAAATTAAATCTCCTCCGGGTGTAAACAGCGCAATGCCTTTAAATATACGGGGTAGGGGTAGTTTTTCAGGTTTCAAGGTGGCAACATAGGGTAAACAAGTTTAAAGGCAAAGAGCTTAACAGTTAAACCTATCTCAGGATTCTAAGATAGGTTTAACATAGTTCAGTGATAGATTTTCAACTACACTCGTCCGCGCAGGAACTGTGCCATTTCATTAGGAATCGGTGACATTTCTAGGGCTGTCTCTTCTGTAATCCGACCTTCTTGATAGAGATTGAGCAGCGATTGGTTCATAGTAATCATACCGTCAAAACCAGCTTGCTTCATCAGTTCATTAATTTCATCATACTTACCGTCTTTAATCCAGTCTTTGACAGCATCGGTGTTAATTAAAATATCGTGGAATGCGGCACGTTTGCCATCGGTAGTGCGGCACAAACCTTGAGCAATCACAGCCACTAAAGCTTCCGAAAGTGCCACCCGCATGGGTTCTTGCTCATCACCAGGATAAAGGCTGAGAATCCGCTCGATGGTTTTTACCGCATTGTTGGTGTGCAGGGTTCCCATGACCAAGTGACCTGTTTGGGCAGCTTTCAGGGCGGTGTTTACCGTGTCTTTATCCCGCATTTCCCCCACAAGTATGACATCTGGGTCTTCCCGCAACGCAGCTTTTAAGGCGTTGTCAAATTGGCGGGTGTGCAAGCCTACTTCCCGCTGTTTAATCAAGGACTTTTTACTTTGATGTACAAATTCAATCGGGTCTTCGATGGTGATGATGTTCTTAGGCATCTCAGTATTGATGTAGTCAATCATCGCTGCCAAGGTGGTAGACTTACCGGAACCCGTCGGACCTGTAATTAAAATTAAGCCTTTATGATAATGGCAAACATCTTTAAAGACTGAAGGTAAACCTAACTGCTCAACAGTCAATATTTTGAGCGGAATTAACCGCATGACCATAGCATAGCCTTTGAGGGAGTCAAAAATATTGATCCGCACCCGCGCAAAGTCATACTGAGTAGCGCCATCAAATTCCAGGTGTTCTGTAAATCGCTGAATTTCTGCGTCTGTTAATACCTCTCCCAACCAACGGATAAAAGTGTTTTTATCTGTTTCAGGATATTCTGTGATCACCATTTCTCCACGATTTCGGAACCGAGGTACTTCACCTACTCCCAGGTGCAGGTCAGACATCCCTTTTTCATAGGCTTCTTTGACCATATAGGCCAAAGTAGGTTGGGAATTGTTGCTCCGGATACGCACCGAAGCTGGCATTGGTGGCGGACTTACAGGACGATGACCGCCATTGACTGCCGGATTGTTAGTATTAGGAGCAACTGGTGCTTGCAAGGTTTGGGATGACTGACCCTGAATTGTTGATTTCGGTGGTGGGGGCGGTATGGGAGGAACACCACGAACAACAGAAGCTGATGGACTCAATGGGCGTTGTGATTCTTGCATATAGCTAATTTATTTAGGCGAACACTTGGTCGATACCAACAGTTAATGTTTAGCTTGGGTTTGATTTGGGAGTTTTATTTGGTAGGCAACAATTGTTTTCCCCGAATATATTTGACCGAGATGTTAACTTTGGGTAGATGACGAGCAATCACGATCATTAGAGTGCCCTCCCTCTCCCACGAACAGGATAACGCGATACAATCTCAACTGACTGCCTGGAATTAACCCATTTATATCTGTATCCAGTTTTCCCGCACCACTATCTTAAATATCAGCTGCTCATAGTTTTTTCCCGGATGGCTGGATAGGAATTTAATATTTTTTCTCGGAAATGTACATATCGTAAATATACTGAATTCAACAGTTATTAAAATTACTATATATATTCTGGAAAATACTTCTCTGAGAATTATGAGAATGGCATCCAGTTGCTTGACCTATGACCAAAGAATCTACAACAGCAAATTGCTATCTTCTAGTTGATTTAGCTGCACCTGTGAATTATGAGAATAACCGTCGGATTTTATAAGAAATGTTAAGCAAATCATGAATCTCAAGTTTGATCCCCGTAGGAGCATGAGAATCGGGTCTAAAGGTTACTGCTTAATCATCTGGAAAGCTTCACAAACAAAGATTTTGCAAATCTGTTACCTGAGAAAGATGCATTTGGTGAATGCATTCACTAGGTAAAAACACTTCTTAACACATAAGTCAAAATAATTAAATGTAAAGTTTAATAAATAAACGATCATCTTATCAGTTGGTTTTTATATACTGAATTTCACTTTCCAATTTATTTTGTTTCGTCAGCCAAAGTTTTCGGCACTCTGAATATTCGCAGTTACCTGGAGGAAAATATGACTTTAGCTCAAACATCCGACTTGGGCAAAACAGATTCTTTATTTGCAATTAAAAGCTTTTTGATCTGGACTTTCACATTGGCAGTTTGCTTGCTGGTTGTCGGTTTCCCACTAGTTGTGTTGATGGCTACAGTTGCTTCTTTGCTGTCGGTTGTTTTACAATCTGTCATGCCAATGAGTGCTGTGTTGCTGGTAGCTGGTAGTGTAATTGCATTGAATATTTTGGCAGTTGTCGTTGCGGCTGCGGTTCTGACGATGAAAGGTATTCACCCCCATCAAATGGAGTGGTTAAGCTGGCTGCACGGTGAAGCAGAACAAGTGCAAACTTCTGTTTACGCATCATGCCCACTAACATGTGATATAGAGGCGTAAATTTCTAGCAACTTGCAGATATACCGACAAACACTGCATCTGCCCGGTTCAGCCGGGTTTTTTCGTTTGTGGTGGTGATTAGTCAACACAACACGGATAATACGGATACACGGATAAAATCTCCTTTCTTTTGCCTTGCCCCTCATTAGCCATTAGCCATTAGCCATTAGCTATTGACTATCATCTCAAGACAATTGACCATTGACTGTTGACTCTTGACTCTTGACTATTAACTAATGACTAAAAAACGAGTTAGCATCATATTAGGTACTCGTCCGGAAGCAATTAAGCTAGCGCCGGTAATTCAACAGTTTCAGAATTCATCAGATTTTGATACACAAGTAATTTTAACCGGACAGCATCGGGAGATGGTTGAGCAGGTAATGCAGTTGTTCAACTTGAAGGCAGATGAGAACTTGGAGATTATGCTCCCGCAACAATCTTTGAGCGATATCACTTACCGTAGTTTGCGGGGGTTGGAACTATGGTTGCGGGAGAGCCAACCAGATATAGTGCTAGTACAGGGAGATACTACAACCGCTTTCGCGGCAGCTTTGGCGGCTTTTTATCAAAAAATCCCCGTCGGTCATGTGGAAGCGGGGTTAAGAACTGATGACTTATTTAATCCTTATCCAGAAGAAGCTAATCGACGTCTGATTTCCCAACTTTGTCAGCTAAATTTTGCTCCCACACCCCTAGCGGTAGAAAACCTGAACCGTTCGGGAATTATGGGGGAAATTCACTTAACGGGTAATACCGTAATTGATGCCTTATTAAGCGTGGCACAGCAGCAACCAGAGTGCAATATTCCTGGTTTGGAATGGGGGAAATATCGCACCTTGCTAGCGACAGTTCACCGGCGGGAAAATTGGGGAGAACCACTGCAAGATATTGGACGGGGATTCTTATATATATTAGATAAGTTTCCCGATACTGCTTTGCTGTTACCCTTACACCGCAACCCGACAGTCCGGGAACCACTGCAAGCATTACTAGGGAATCACCCCCGGATTTTTTTAACCGAACCTTTAGATTATGGTGAATTAGTGGGAGCAATTGGGCGATCGCATCTATTATTGACTGATTCCGGTGGTTTGCAAGAAGAAGCACCCAGCTTAGGTAAACCCGTACTCGTGCTGCGAGAAACCACCGAACGTCCAGAAGCGGTGACGGCAGGTACAGCGAAGTTGGTGGGTACTAATTCCCAAGATATTTTTGCTGCTACTAGTGAATTATTAAGTAATGCGGCGGTGTATGAAGCGATGGCTAATGCAATTAATCCCTTTGGGGATGGTCATGCTGCAGAGCGGATTGTGCAAATTGTGAGTCAGTATTTTGGTATAAGTAGGTAGGCGTAATTAAATATCACAACCAGATAGCCGACTTCTCTAAGAAGTCGGCTATCTCATAGGAAGTAGTATTTAAACAGTGTAAGTTGGGTTTCACTTCGTTCAACCCAACCTACTATAAGCTATGTTGTAGTGCCCCTACGAGCCATCACACACTTTTCTCCAGTCTTTGATTCTATTCCTTCAATCTCATATCTATCAGGCTCAAATGTTCCGTGCATCGTGATTACCATAGCCTGGATTAATGCTTGAGCTTTGAGTAGGGTTTCTTGAAACTCAGTTTCCGGGTCAGAAAGTGCGACAATACCTCCACCGATACCAATAGAAGTTTGATTAGGAGTCATGATAGCAGTGCGAATGACAATATTTAAATCGGCTGAACCATTCAATCCTAAAAATCCAATTGCCCCGGAATAAACTCCCCTTGCCTGTTGTTCGATTCTATCAATAATTTGCATAGTTCTTATCTTGGGTGCCCCGGTCATTGAACCTCCAGGAAATACCGCGCGAACGCAATCTAATGCTTGTAAATCTGGTCGCAAATGCCCCCGTACTGTTGTAACTAATTGATGGACTGTTGCATAGGTTTCCACATCCATTAACTTCGGTACATGAACGCTACTCACTTCACAGACTTGTCCCAAATCATTGCGTAAGAGATCCACAATCATCAGATTCTCAGCCCGGTCTTTTTCACTGTTTCGTAACTGTTCCCGCAGCACAGAATCTTCTTGGGGGAATTCTCCTCGTCGCAGCGTTCCCTTAATAGGCTTAGTTTCCACCCAACCGGACTGATCGATCCGCAGAAATCGCTCTGGAGAGGAACAGGCGATCGCTATTTCACCAAAGCGTAAAAATGCCGCATAAGGAGCAGGATTGAGCTTACGTAATCTGCGGTAAAATATCAAAGGTTCGGGGGTTGTATGAGTATAAAGCTGATTGGTGAGGCAGACTTGATAGGTTTCTCCTTGATAAATGTCCTGCAAGCATTGATGAATATTTTGGATGTAAGTCTGGTAAGAGCGACTCAAAAAAAATTTTACTAGCTGACCATTTCCCTGGGGTATAAGAGGAGGCAGAGGAGTCAGATTTTCGAGTTTTTTTTGGATAGTATCAAACCAATTTTCTGCAGATTCTCTTTGCCCTTTTTTAACTAGGTGCAGCAAATAAAGACACTGTTCTTGGTGGTCTATAGCAATCAAGCGATCGGCAAGTAAAAAAATTGCATCTGGTAATGGGGAAGAATGCATCAATTGTGAACCAGATTCTCCCTTAAGCTCATAGCCAAAATAGCCAACAAATCCACAGTTAAAATCAAACGGTAATTCCAAAGTTTGGCAACGTCGGAGTTCAATTTCCCGTTTGAGATAGTCAAAAATGCTCTGAGTACGGCGAATAACGCTATCTGACTGTGTAATTATGAGTTCTTGCGTTTGAGTATGATAGCGGACTAATATACTGTTTTCCCCACTCCCATCACCCATAAACGAGAAGCGAGATAGACCGGGTTCCACACTGCTACTGTCTAACCAAAAAGCATTTTGCGCTTGCTCAAATAAATTGACAAATATTTGTTCTGTATTCGGGAAAATATCAAGTTTGCGCCAGTGAAGTTCAAACTTCTCTTCCTGTTCTTCGCAGTATTTATTGATAGTAGGACTAATAAATCCATATCCTTTTCCATACTGCTTTTCTGGATTTTTTGAAGATTTATTTATAAATTGCAGTGTGATATTTCTAAAGTTTTCTAGCAATGTTTGTCCATATTCTGTACAGATAGATTCTGGGTGAAACTGCACACCCCACAAGGGTAGATAGCGATGACGCAATCCCATCACCAGTCCTTCCTCAGTCCAAGCAATTTTTTCTAAGCAATCAGGTAGTTGCTCAGCAACTAATAAGGAGTGATAGCGGACAACAGAAAACTGATTGGGAATACCTTGGAATAATTGGCAACCATTATGATAAATTTTACTCAGTCTACCGTGTCGAACTTCCGGAGCATGAACCACCCTCCCACCATGTAGATAACCTATTCCTTGATGTCCCAGACAAACTCCCAGTAAAGGAACATTCACGTTCTCAATTATCTGACGACAGACTCCAAAATCTCCTGATTTTTCTGGACGACCAGGACCTGGAGAAATCACAATATTGTCAAATGAAATTTCTTGGATTTCATCCCATTTAAGCTGATCGTTACGAATCACCAGAGGCAATTCTCCATTTATCTCAGCAATCATTTGGTACAAATTAAAGGTATAAGAATCATAGTTATCAATAATTAATGTTTTCATTTACCCTCAAAATTAATGACATAGATATAATATATAAAATATAAAGAATAAATTCTTTGATTGTCAAACAGGAGTGGAAAATGTTATTTATATTTTCGTTTGTTTGACAATAATATTGGTGCATTTTGGTGAGCGCTTTTCTCGATGCGGTTATCGCCCCCTGTTTGCTGTGTTTCTTAAGAATTAAACTTTACTTTCCCAACAACCTCTTAGGCGTTTCTGAATAAAAGTATATGTATATATTCTAATTTTTTTATTTACAAGCTAGCCAGTCGCTTGCGGAAGGTTGCCGTTGTGCAAACTGGCTTGCAGAAATTATTAGCGTTTTTGCGTGAATTTATTGATATTTTAATTCAGCAAAGCCGAAGTTGAAATTGTTTAGTTCACCGCATATAGTTCAGTTGTTACTAATTAGTTTTTGATACTCTTGTTCGGTAATTAAATCAAGAGTAGTTGCGACCCTATCAACAAAAACTATACCCTCTAAGTGGTCATATTCATGTTGAAATATCCTGGCTACAAAATCGGTTAATACTTGTTTTTGCAATTTACCTTTTTTATCAGTATAGGCAATTTCAATTGACTGATATCTAGGTACTAAACCTCTAATACCAGGAACACTCAAACAACCTTCCCAGCCTTTCTCTACTTCCGAGGAATGAGCAATAATCTGGGGATTAATCATAGCAGTGGGTTGCATTTCGGGAGCGTTAGGATACCTAGCATTGGGACGAGAAGCAACAATAAATAACCGATAGGGTGCAGCAACTTGTGGTGCAGCAATTCCCACACCATTTGCTTGAACAGCAGTAGAGATTAAATCATCAATTAACCTTTGGATATGCTCATCATAAACATTTTCTACAAATTGAGATTTTTTTCGCAGTACAGGATTACCAAGTTGAATAATTTCAGTCATTAGTTATTAGTTATTGGTCATTAGTCATTAGTCATTAGTTATTAGACCCCCTTCCATTACCCATTACCCATTACCTAATTATCGCTCCCGTTGGACTGGTAAAGGAGCAGGTTTAACAGATAGTTGTGCAACTTGACCATTGCGTTCTACTTGCAATTGTAAGGTAGTACCAATGGAAATAGATTCAACAATTTTTTGCACTTCATCAGGTTTGTTCACTGGCTTGTTATTAATGCTAGTAATAATATCACCTGCTCGCAACCCTGCTTGGGCTGCTGGGGAGCTAGGTACAACCCGAACTAATAACACTCCCTTGTCGGCGGATACATTAATTTTGTCACCAAACTCACTATTAAGTCGTTGTTTTAATTCTGGCGTCAATGCGGTCATCTGGATACCCAAATAAGGATGATCCACCTTCCCTTTGGTAATTAATTGCTCAGAAATACGCTTAGCGGTGTTTATAGGAATAGCAAATCCCAAACCTTGGGCACCGCGAATGATAGCAGTATTCATCCCAATCACATCCCCACGAGCATTCAACAGGGGTCCACCGGAATTACCGGGGTTAATAGCCGCGTCAGTTTGCAGGTACTCTACTCGCTTATCGCTAGCACCAATATCACTACTAGAACGACCCGTAGCACTGAGAATACCAGACGTAACTGTATTATTTAAACCCAAGGGATTACCGATGGCAATCACCGCTTCTCCTGGTTGCAGGTTGTCGGAATTAGCCAAGTTAACGCTGGGGAGGTTGTTCGCGTCAATCTTAATCACAGCAACATCTGTGACCGGATCTTCCCCTAGCACTTTCCCTTGAAATTCTCGACCATCTTTGAGCGTTACCGTCACCTTATCAGCGCCGTTAACTACGTGGGAATTAGTTAAAATTTGACCATTGCCGTTGATAATAAATCCAGAACCACTACCCCGTTCTACCCTTTCTCTTGGTTGTGTGGGTGCTTCCCCAAAAAACCGGCGGAAAAACGGGTCATCATACTCGTCTGGTACTCGTTGAGAGATTGTCCGGGATGCATCGATCCGAACTACTGCTGGACCGACTTTTTGCACGACGGCAACGACAAAGTTAGGATCGGCAGAAGACGATACAATTGGGCTTTGCTCCTGGGTTGTCTGACTAACAGCAGTAGAAGTCTTTGGTTGTTGAGTTTGCGCTGTAGAGGGAGGTGTGGTTGTCGAACATCCCCCAAGGGAAGTTAATCCTATCCCTCCAAGGAACATTAACAGGGGAACAACTTGTTGCTGCCAATCAGAGCGTCTGTGTACATGTATTTTATTCATATGTTTTGGCTTATGTGTCAACGTAAAGCAGTGAGTTTGAGGATTTTTTTGCCTAATAGGGGTATCAAGCAGCGATTACCACTTAGTCGATTCTAGTTACAAGCGGTGCTAAACAGTAATGAGTAATTAGTTTATCCCTTGTCTCCCCAGTCAAGAGTCAACAGTCCTCAGTCAAGAGTCCTTAATCCCTATTGTTACCTTTAGCAGCAGAGGTGGTAGAGAGTGGAAATTCCCCTAGAAAGTCTTTGGAGTCAGGTACTAGAGTGTTTACAGTCGCAACTGTCGCGTCCCACCTTTGAAACTTGGATTAAAACTGCTAGTGCAGAAAAATTAGAAGATAATTGCTTAGTCATTCGCACTCCTAATCCTTTTGCTCGCAATTGGTTGCAAAAGTATTACATTAAGACTATTGCCGATGTAGTCCAAGATATCCTTGGGCATACGGTAGAAATTCAGATTACTGTAGCCCAAGGAGATGATACTTCTCATGGTAGTGACAGTGAAGTTAGTTGGAGATTACCACCAGAAACAAATATTTCCGGTAATGTATCCATCAACCAACAAAAACCTACGGAATTGAACCCTAAATACGTCTTTTCTCGCTTTGTAGTTGGTGCGAATAATCGCATGGCTCATGCTGCTTCTTTAGCAGTTGCTGAGTATCCTGGGAGGGAATTTAACCCCTTATTTCTCTGCGGTGGTGTGGGATTGGGAAAAACTCACTTAATGCAGGCTATAGGTCATTATCGCTGGGAAATTTCTCCTGATTCTAAAATCTTTTATGTCTCTACCGAGCAGTTTACTAATGATTTAATTACCGCTATTCGCAAAGACAGTATGCAGAGCTTCCGGGAACATTACCGAGCTGCGGATGTGCTGTTAGTAGATGATATTCAATTTATTGAAGGTAAGGAATATACCCAAGAAGAATTTTTTTATACTTTCAATACTTTACATGAAGCTGGTAAGCAAGTTGTTTTAGCTTCTGACCGTCCCCCTAACCAAATCCCTCGTTTACAAGAGAGGCTATGTTCTCGCTTTTCTATGGGGTTAATTGCCGATATTCAAGCTCCAGATTTTGAAACCAGAATGGCAATTTTACAAAAAAAAGCCGAGTACGAAAATATTCGCTTACCTAGGGATGTAATTGAATATATCGCTTCTAATTATACTTCCAATATTCGCGAATTGGAAGGGGCATTAATTCGGGTTGTTGCTTATATTTCTATTTGGGGTTTACCAATGACGGTGGAGAATATCGCTCCCGTCTTGAATCCTCAAACTGAAAAAGTCCAAACAACCCCAGAAGCTGTTTTAATGGTGGTAGCCGAGGCTTTTGATGTTGCCATTGAAGACCTGAAAGGTAACTCCCGACGACGGGAAATTAGTTGGGCTAGACAAGTGGGAATGTATCTCATGCGGCAACATACAGATTTAAGTTTACCGAGAATTGGTGAAGAATTTGGCGGCAAAGACCACACCACAGTGCTTTATAGTTGTGATAAAATCTCTCAACTACGGGAAACAGACCAAGGTTTAGTACAAACACTTCGGCAACTGAGCGATCGCATCAACATGACCAGTCGCTAAATCAAATCATCAACAATCAATTTTGGTTCGTTTGTGGAAAATTCCAAAATTTCTGTGGAAAACACCCTTAAAGTCTGTGGAAAACTTTAGCTTTGATGTCAAACTTGTTGGTTAGTATAAATTACTGGTCAAAAAAACCGGCTTTTTCCACAGGTTTTCCACAGCTACCTATCTCTCAAGTAAAGGTAACAACATAATTATTGATTTTTTCCAAAATTTCCCGATTACCCATTACCCATTACCCCAACCCTATTCCCAAATGTTAGGATTATCCTTTTGAGTTCGATGCGACCATGAAACTAGTTTGCTCCCAAAGTGACTTAAATACTAACCTTTCCCTTGTCAGCCGTGCTGTACCTTCACGTCCCACCCATCCAGTACTAGCGAATATTCTATTAAAAGCTGATGCAGAAACTAAGGAAGTTTGGTTAACAGCTTTTGATTTGAGTTTGGGTATCCGCACTAGCTTTCCGGCGGAGGTAGAATCAGGGGGAGAAATAGCTTTACCAGCCAGACTCCTAAATGATATAGTTTCCCGTCTTTCCGACGGACAACTCACTCTCGACTCCCAAGAGGGAAGCTCAGGTGAAGGTTTAATCGCCACATTAACACCTTCCTCTGGACGCTACCAAGTCCGAGCGATGGGAGGGGAAGAGTTTCCGGAGTTACCCGTAATTGAAAATGGTCAAACACTCCACATCAGCGCTTCAGCGTTAATTGAAGGTTTACGAGGCTCTTTGTTTTCTACCAGCAGTGATGAAACTAAGCAAGTACTAACAGGAGTACATTTAACAGTCCAGCAAGACTCCCTAGAGTTTGCTGCTACCGATGGACACCGTTTAGCAGTGGTGGAAACTACCAACGAGCGTCCCACCGACGATGAAGTAGAACAGCTAGAGGTAACAGTACCAGCCAGAGCGTTGCGAGAATTAGAGCGGATGTTGGGAAACCGTCCCGACTCCGAACAACCCGTAACTTTATATTTTGACCCCGGTCAGGTAGTATTTGAATGGCAAAACCAGCGCTTAACAAGTCGCACTTTAGAAGGTCAATATCCCGCTTATCGTCAATTAATACCCCGTCAATTTGAGCGTCACATAACCATCGAAAGAAAACAATTCTTGAGTTCTCTAGAGCGGATTGCGGTATTAGCTGACCAGAAAAATAATATTGTCAAGGTGAATATCGACAGCACCGCGCAGGAAATGACCTTATCTGTAGAAGCGCAAGATGTAGGTAGCGGACAAGAATCTATTTCGGCACAAATTTCTGGAGATGATATGATTGTTGCTTTCAACATCAAATATTTAATGGAAGGTTTAAAAGCCTTACCATCTTCAGAAATTCAAATGCATTTAAATCAACCCCTAACTCCGGTCATTTTCACACCCGTTGGTGGATTAAAAATGACCTATTTAGCAATGCCGGTACAATTAAGAAATTAGGGAATGGGTAATAGGTAATAGGTAATGGGTAATGGGTAATTGCTCATTATCTACCCCATCACCCATCCCCTATTCCCTGTTCCCTAGCTCATATCTTGCACCACGGGAGGTAGAACCTCCCTGAACTCGTTCCCAGTTTGAACCTGGGAACGAGAAAATGCCCCTATTCCCTATTCCCTAGACTCTCACCCCATCTGCGAAGCGAATTTTGAGATAATCATCTTCCATTTTTGCTCCTGCAGGTTGCAGTGCCGCTAAGGCTTGGGGTAATACTAAATTGCGGCGGTGATTGCCAATGGTAATGTTTAATTCATCGCCGGTTTTACTTAAGTTAATTTGATTTTTGGGGATGCCAGGTAAATACAATTCCAAACTGTATTGGTTCTTATCTTGCACTACTCTGATGGTGGTTTCTTTGTAATAAACTTGGGTTGGATCTTCGTCTTTGTAAAGGGTTTCTTTCAATCTTTCTAAAGCTTGTAAACCACACATTTCCTCGGAATAAAGAGGCACTTCTTTCACTGGTAAGGGGCGGAAATTCTCGTGAATTTCTTGGCGGTATTGCTTTTGATTCTCTTTCCAGCGTTGGAAGAAGGGGTCTTGTACTGAATCAGGAATAATGCGATTTGCTACTACTAAATCCGTAGAAACATTGTACAAACTCAGGTATGCATGGGCACGCAAAGATTCCTTAATCACCATTTTTTCGGGATTTGTGACCAAGCGCACAGAAGTTTGTGTATTATCGGTTAATACTTTCTCTAGTGCTTCAATTTGTTCGTAGAATTCATAAGGTGCATCCATGACCTCTTTGTCTGGTAAAGAAAAGCCAGCAATAGGTCTAAAAATCGGTTCGACTATCGGTCTTAGGGCTACAGATATACCTTGAAATGGCTTGTAGAATCGGCGCATATACCACCCACCGACTTCTGGTAAACTCAACAACCGCAGTGCGGTACCCGTAGGTGCTGAGTCAATAATTAACACCTCAAAATCACCTTCATCGTAGTGGCGTTTCATCCTTACCAAGCCAAAAATCTCATCCATGCCCGGTAAGATAGCCAATTCTTCCGCCTGTACCCCTTCTAGACCCCGTGCTTGCAATACTTGGGTAATGTAACGCTTAACGGCTCCCCAGTTACCTTCCAATTCCATCAGAGCGTCTAATTCCGCACCCCAGAGGTTGGGCTTCACTAACCGGGGTTCGTGCCCCAATTCCATATCAAAACTGTCTGCTAGGGAGTGAGCGGGGTCAGTACTCAACACTAGCGTTTTATACCCAAGTTCCGCACACCGCAAGCCAGTAGCAGCGGCGACGGAGGTTTTGCCGACTCCCCCTTTGCCTGTCATCAAAATTACGCGCATGGATGCTCTTGTCCTAGCTTAGACGTGTTTACATTTAGTTACATTATGGACGAAAGCGCGGCAAATGCTGCTTCACTACGTCAAACCGAGAACAATTCCAGTAATCAATATGAGAAATAATTAATTCTTGGGGGTTGAGTTTTAGTTCGCTCCAGCCAGAAATTGCAATCCGTGGTTTCCACGGTAGAGGTGTATTCCAAGAAAGCGTCCACTCAGTTTTAATTGTATCTCCTTGGCGCTGCATGTCGTGTAAATCTAACTTGATATTCATAAACCAAGTACTGATAAACCCAATCATTTGCTTGTAGCGCTCCACACCCTGAAACTTGTTAAGTGGATCTTGAAAATATACATCCTTAGCGTAGATGCTGTAAGTTTGATTTTTCGGGAATTGTTGATAGTCTTGCTGGAGAATTTTCACAATGTCCATCACAGATTAATTCTTGATAAAGTACTTATTAGTAAAAACTATAATTAATCATGAATAGAGCCATCTGGCATAATTGCCCCAATTAACATTGCACCACTCATATATGCCCCATATAAATTGGCTCCCTCTAAGTCACAATAGGATAAATTGGCATCAATCAAGTCTGCCATTTTCAAGTCAGCACCATTAAGAATAGCACCTTGAAGATTAGCACCAAACAAATTTGCACCACCGAGTTTTGCACAGTTAAGATTTGCGTTTTTGAGGTTAGCTCTAGTTAAAGATGCTTCTCGCAGGTTCGTACCGACCAAATATGCTGCGCTCAGGTCTGCTTCACTGAGAGAAGCTGCTCGCAAGTTAGCCCCGCTGAGATTAACCCCACTCAAGTAAGCACCAATCAGATTTACACCGGGAAAATTTCTTTCACCGGCTTGATATTTTCTGATTAAAGTTTCTATATTCATTCTACTGCCTTATCTTCCATGCAAGCAGTGTGCCCTATACTAATGTTTAAATTTAGTAAACTCAGTTACGAAAAAACATATATTTTGGAGAATAAGTATGGGGAATGGGTAGAGCAATGACTAATGACTATTCCCACACTGCTTAGAAAAAGTCGCGATCGCACAACATATATTAGTCCGTGCAGGATTCGTGAACACCAAGATTCCCGACTAGTAGGAGAAGTAGGAAATCGGAGACTTTCAAGTTTCACAAACCAATTAGGATTGCTATGATTGCTAATTCCTAGTTTTATAGCGTTTCCAGGGTAGGGGTGAAGTACAGATTTATCTGTGTAAATCTCGTATTCATCTGTGGGTTATTATTTTTCCATGTACGATATATTAGTTAATAGCCATTTTAAAATGGCAAAAATTGCAATAACAGCGAAGCAAGACCGCTCACGAAATCCATAAAACTGGGTTTTCCTGGACTGACGCGAGTGGTTTGAGGTGTTTGAATTTGTTTAATCAAAGCCTGGGTTGTTTGTAATCCTGTGGTATTATTTTGATTGGTAAATAGTTTGGCGGCTGTTTGAGCATCTTCCATTGCTCCGTCACGGTTAAATAATTGGTACTTCACAATACCACGAGCTAGGTAAGCTCCCGCATATTCAGGTTTCAGGCTAATAGCTTGATTGAAATACTCAATTGCTTGTTGTTGGTTGCCTTTCTCGGCTGCAGCGACCCCCCAAGCGTAAAAATCTTCGGCTTTAGCAATCTGCGATGGTATACCAACTGCACCTTGAAAATTAGTACCATTGAGAACAGCATTAGTGAAATCTGCATTGAACAGATAACTATCGCGCAAGTCAGCAGCAGCTAAGTTTGCACCACTAAGTTGAGCGCCACTGAGGTTAACACCAAATAAGCCTGCACCGCTTAAATTTGCTCCTCGCAAGTCAGCACCACTTAGTTTAGCACGACTTAGGTTAACGCCTGCGAGATTAGCACCATTTAAATTTGCTCCGGACAAGTCAGCCATCACCAAACCAGCACCGCTTAAGTCACAGTTTGGGCATTGTTTGGTTTGCAATAATTGTCGGATATGGTCGGGATTGGCTGCTTGGGCTGTGGTAGTTATGCTGATGGTGGTTATCAGTGCTGTAGTAGCTATGATTGGGCTTTTCATATTCAGTGTGGCAAACTGTATCGCTTAGAAGTTTAGCCTGAGATATCTTCCCACCATTTGGGATACTAGATAGAAATTGAGCCAAAATTCTGCCTCTAAAATCTCAAATCCCAAATGGGATGAGAATTGAGCTTAGTCTATCAACAACACGTGTAGAAAGACAATCTCAGCGATTTGCCTTGATACAGTAGGGAAGCGATCGCCAAATTTTTCTTGATTTCCGAGCTTTTTTATTGTAAAATCTGGTTTAGCTGGATTTCGATGGCAGAAGCTATTTGTGAAGCTGTAACTGTTGGTGAATCTGCTTCGCGAGCAGAGAAAGCCCCTAAGCTTACACAAAACTGAAGTGAGATTGTGACGCTAGTCGCTAGTAATAGTTTTTCCAGCATATAAAATTCCCCCAACACACAAATCATCACCGCTCATCTGTCTTCAGTATTAGTATGTTCGGTTTTCCGACCAATCTCGGTGATGGTGTCATGGGGGGCTGAGTGATATCTAGTTGAGAAATGAGTGATTTAGGTCACTACCAGAGAATCAATACCTATTGAGGGTTGTTTTGTGCGGGTGTGTTTTGACTAGGTTTGTTTTTACTGGGTAAAGTTGCACCTCCTAAGTTAGCACCATCGAGTTTGGCACCATCGAAAGTAGCACCATCAAGGACAGCGTTGTTAAGATTAGCTCCACGTAAGTTAGCGAAATTTAAATTTGCATTGCTCAAATCAGCATTATTGAGATTTGCACCGCTTAAATCAGCACCACTCAAGTCAACACCCCTCAAGTCGGCATTGCTGAGATTAGCACCACCTAAATTTGCACTCCGCAGGTTAAAGCAGGTTAAGTCTTTGCCTGCGAAATTGACCCCTCCGAGGTTGTCACCAACATCGTTGGGTACACAAGTACTATCAGGTGGTGCTTGGGTAACAGGTACTGGTTCCGCTACTGGTTTATCCATACCTTTCATCAGGAAGTAAATTCCCACTCCTGCTAACAGCGCTGCACCTGTTAATACAGCCGCGAGACTCTTAATCAAGTTTTTGCGCTGCGGTGGCGCATAAGCTGGGGTATATAGTGGTATGGCAGCGGATGCTTGCATTTCTCCGCCTTGAATTTGGGTATATGCTTGTTGAATAAACTCTGGGGGAATCTCTTTAACCTTTTCTGCCTGCATTAGGGTATCTGTAGACTGCATTTGCGTATGCTTAGCATACAGTTGAGCAGCCAGATCGTATACTTCTGGGGTAATATCTTGAGGGTTTTTATCTTGGGGATGACTCATAAGATAAATCAAAAGCTGCTGTTCAATTATTGACGCATTTGTTTGTGGTTGTGATACTACCCTTTGTAAAGTCTTTGTAAGTCCTGGTTACTCAGAGGTAGATAGTCGCTGCTACTACTGGAGTTATTCAGAACAATCCCCGTTAGTACTGTATTTATAATCACTACAGTTCCCCTCTATAGTTTCATCCTCAACTCAAACACACTTTTTCTACAGGAGGAATCAGATATTCTATTCGACCAATGGTTACGCAATGTTTACGGTTTGTTCTTCTCGCTTCAGGAATGTCTACAAACTCATCCTAGTGACCCCACCAACCTCTTCGTTCCTTCGTGGTTTTTTTCAGAAACGAACCACGAAGAAACTAAGAACACGAAAAAATTACATTTGCACTTGCTTACCCTTAAATCGCGAAGCAGCAAATATAGCACCAACTGTTAATAAACCCAAAGTCATCCCCGGTTCAGGTACAGGAGTCAGTTGTCTGGAAGTAAACGCAATCCCAATAGGACGGCGTAAATTACTATTAGTTGGTACAAAAACTGCACCACTATTACCAGTTGAAGGTAAGGGGTTTCCTGTCACACCGTCATAACGCAAAATAGCACCCAAGTTATTACCATTTGCTGTATTATCAAAACCGACAGCGTAAAGATTATTGTTAGAGTCAAATGTTAAACTACCGATGAAATTACTACTGGGACTAGTGCCAGTGTAATTAGTAGATAAAACGTTAACTAATGCCCCAGTTTGTGAGTTGTAACGTCTGATATCGTTAGCAAAATCACTTACAAACAAGTCACCGTTAGAACCAAAAGCTAACCCCAGTAAACTAACAAAGCCAAAACTATCAGGAGATGGTGTTGGTTGGTCAATGAATACCGTGGACTGTCTGGTTGCAATATCAAACCGCAATACCTGGCTAGGTAAACCAGCGCTAAAATCAGGTGTGCCGTTCCTCGCTACACTACCTTCAGTGGTAACATAAAGGCTACCATCAGCACCAAATAGCAAGCCGTTTGGACCGTTTAATCCCCCTGCTAGACCATTTCCCGAGGCGAAAACATCGATAAATTGCCCGGTTGTGCCGTTGTAACGGAGAATTTGGTCTGTGAGGAAACTACTGACATAGAGGTTGCCATCGGGACCGAATGCTGTACCGTAGGGACGAAATAATCCACCACCAGAGGCGAAAATATCAATGAATTCCCCGGTTGTACCGTTGTAGCGAAGGATGGCGGAATTCTCTGGCTCGTCTCCACTAGCAACGTAGAGGTTCCCGTCGGGACCAAACAATATGTTATCTGGAGCCACTAGTCCCCCACTACCACTACGGATGAACTCACCCTGGTATTCACCGCTTTGTTCGTCAAACAACACCACATTATTACCTCTGGTATTGCCCACTAATAAAGCTGCTGTTGCTGGGGATATATATGCTCCCAAAGCAGTAATAGTACTGAGGACTACTGTAGCCTTCAGAGCTAGCAAATTTTTATTCATGGTATTCACCCAGAAAATTTAATAGTTATGATCCCTAGAATTTTAAATAGCTTTTTATACAAAAAAATCTGCCAGGGCACCGCTTTACAGAAAAATCACAGGAACGTGAACATCCCTCATTAAACGCCAAAAATATTAAGTTTTATAAACGATTGCTAATTGTAAGTTCTTGGTATTCGACATAAAAAGCAGACACCAAAACCCATGAAATAGTTTATTGAGAGTCCCCATTACCCATTACCCATTACCCATTCCCCATTTCGAGGGGTCAACTACTGCGGTAGGCTAGATCGGGTTACATAATCTGCTATTTTCAGATACTGCATAATATGTCCTCTGCTGTTTCCAGCCCTACGCGCATCATTCGCATCGGTTCCCGTAAAAGCCAGTTGGCTTTAGTCCAAACCCATTGGGTACAAGGAGAACTGCAAAAACGGTTCCCTGACATCAATTTTGAAGTCCACACCATGTCCACCCAAGGCGATAAAATCTTGGATGTGGCATTAGCGAAGATTGGAGACAAGGGACTATTCACCAAAGAATTGGAACTGGGAATGGTAAATAATGAAATTGACTTCGCAGTCCATTCCCTGAAAGACTTACCGACTCGCTTACCAGAGGGATTATATCTGGGAGCAATTACAGAACGGGAAAATCCCGCCGATGCGCTAGTAGTCCATGAAAAACACAAAGATAAGCAAATAGACACCTTACCACCTGGTGCCGTGGTGGGTACCTCTTCCCTGCGACGACTAGCGCAGTTGCGTCACCACTTCCCCCACCTGACATTTAAAGATGTGCGGGGGAACTTGAACACCAGATTAGCTAAGCTGGATGCAGGTGAGTATGACGCGCTGATTTTGGCAGTAGCAGGGTTACAGCGTTTAGGAATGGGCGATCGCGTCCATCAAGTCATCCCCAAAGAAGTTTCCCTCCATGCCGTCGGACAGGGTGCATTAGGTATCGAATGTCGTGCTGAAGATACCGAACTTATCTCCATCCTCAAATCCATCGAACACGCACCTACCCGCGACAGATGCTTAGCAGAACGGGCTTTTCTGCGTGACTTAGAGGGCGGCTGCCAAGTGCCTATCGGTGTTAATACTGAATTTGACGGTGATAATTTAATTTTGTCAGGAATTGTCGCCAGTGTAGATGGTACTCAAGTTGTCCAAGACACTGTAACGGGTGCTGCTAGCGATGCGGAAAAACTAGGTACCCAATTAGCCCAACGTCTGCGTCAACAAGGAGCGCAGGAAATTCTCGATAAAATCTTCGCGGAAATTCAGCGGGATAGTCATTAGTCATTAGTTATTAGTCATTTCCCCTCGTTACCAGTCGTCCCCTCGTTACCCTCGTTACCCTCGTTACCAGTCTCTGACTGGTAATGCATTAACCGAGGCTCAGCCTCGCTGTTCTGGAAACAGAGCTTCCCCAAAGCATTCCCACCCAGAGAGTGGGAACGACAAGCCATGAGCCAAATGACAAATGACCAATAACAACTGACAATGTACTTTGAGACCAAACCTGTTTAAAGCAGGTTTTTTTGTATTCCAGATACAGACACTTAAGTAATTACGTGTCTACACTGGTAACGGCTGAAAGCAAAACTAGGCAGAATCAGGGAAAAAAAGATAATCATGCGGATTCTATTTGTAGCAGCAGAAGCAGCTCCGATTGCGAAAGTGGGTGGTATGGGTGATGTTGTCGGAGCATTACCGAAAGTATTGCGAAAGATGGGGCATGATGTGCGAATTTTCATGCCCTATTACGGGTTTTTACCAGACAAGATGGAAATCCCTAAAGACTCAATCTGGAGGGGATATGCCATGTTCCAGGATTTCCATGTCTACGAAACAGTTCTGCCTGGTACTGATGTGCCATTGTATTTATTTGGACATCCTGCCTTTATGCCCCGGCGAATTTATTCTGGTGAGGATGAAGATTGGCGCTTCACCTTGTTTGCCAATGGCGCCGCCGAGTTTTGCTGGAATTACTGGAAACCGCAGATTGTTCACTGTCACGATTGGCACACTGGGATGATTCCCGTGTGGATGAACCAAGACCCAGATATTACGAGTGTTTTCACCATTCACAACTTGGCGTATCAAGGTCCCTGGCGCTGGTATTTAGACAAGATTACCTGGTGTCCCTGGTACATGCAAGGGCATAATACAATGGCAGCGGCGGTACAGTTTGCTGACAGGGTAAATACTGTATCTCCCACCTATGCTGAGCAAATCAAAACACCTGCCTATGGGGAAAAGATAGAAGGTTTGCTGTCGTTCATCAGCGGTAAGTTATCGGGGATTATCAATGGCATCGACACTGAGGTTTATAACCCAGCGGATGATAAATATATTGCCCAAAACTTCACCGTCGATACCCTGGATAAGCGTAAAGCTAACAAAGTTGCTCTGCAAGAAGAAGTAGGCTTAGAAGTTAATTCTAATGCCTTTGTCATCGGTATGGTGACACGTCTGGTGGAACAAAAGGGTATTGATTTAGTGATGCAAATTCTGGATCGGTTTATGTCTTATACCGATGCTCAGTTTGTGTTGTTGGGAACGGGAGATAGATACTACGAAACCCAATTGTGGCAAATGGCATCTCGCTTCCCCGGACGCATGTCAACCTACCTACTGTACAATGATGCTCTAGCACGCCGTATCTACGCTGGTTCCGATGCTTTCCTAATGCCTAGCCGTTTTGAACCCTGCGGTATCAGCCAAATGCTATCTCTGCGCTACGGTTGCGTACCCATTGTTCGGCGTACTGGGGGATTAGTAGATACAGTATTCCACCACGACCCCATGAATCATGCAGGCACTGGATACTGTTTTGACCGCTATGAACCCCTAGACCTTTATACTTGTATGGTACGTGCTTGGGAAGCTTTCCGCTACAAGCCACAATGGCAGGAAATGCAACAACGCGGTATGAGTCAAGACTTTAGCTGGTATCGATCTGCGAAGCAGTATGTGAAGCTGTACAACTCGATATACGGCATTACTGAAGAAGTGGAAATTCCCCAGGAACATCCGGAAGCTTCGGCAGAGTCAGAGTTAATTTTGAAGCCGTAGTTGATATTAACAGGACTTACGCAACTGGCACATTTTTTCTTGTAGGGTGTGTGACGCTACGAAAAAATTTGAACGTAAGAATAAGACTTTTGGCGTCACCCACCTATGACCAATTGTGACACTATCGTAAGTCCTGATTAAGTAAGTCGGCGAAAAAAAAATCAATGTTTGTAGTATAATAGTTCTTGGTTAAAGCATTTTCTACAAGCAAATCACACAGATTTACCCCTTGTCTATCTTGTATAGCAAATTAGATGCCCGACTTCTCTAAGAAGTCGGGGATTTGAGGATTGCTACATATCAATTCCAATCACAGCCACGCAACCCTAACCCCGATACAATTTACCATTTCGTACCTGTACTACCCGATGATTGCATCGCCTTACCAGTTGCTCGTTGTGGGTAGTTACAATCACCGTAGCACCAAAGGAATTTAACTTCCTCAGAATCTGCATCACTTGCCAAGAATTGTCTGGATCTAGGTTCCCGGTCGGTTCATCTGCTAACAATAGAGGTGGTGTGCTGACAATTGCTCTGGCAATGCTTACCCTTTGTTGTTCTCCCCCAGAAAGTTGGTCTGGGAAGCAATTGGCTTTAGAAACTAACCCCACCAGTTTTAAGGTCGGTTCTAGACGCCGTTGAATTTCCTTGCGGGTATAGCCTTGTGAGTATAATACAAAAGCAACATTTTCAGCAACCGTGCGCTGAGGTATTAATTTATAATCTTGAAAAACAATACCAACACATCGTCGGAACATAGATAATCTGTCACCCCGGAGTTTTTCAACGTGACGATTGTCAACAATGACCTCTCCTTGGCTGGGAAACTCTGCACCATACAGTAATTTTAGTAGGGTAGTTTTCCCCGAACCTGACGCACCAGTGACAAACAAAAATTCTCCCCGTTGAACATCCAGGTTCACATCTATTAAAGCCGGAGAACCATTACGGTAGGTTTTGCTGACACCATTTAATTGCACCATCGCTCCATCATTGGTGGTATCTTCCTGTAGGGGTGGGGTTTCCCCAACCTGAGTGTTATTAACTGCTTTATTAGTCGTCGCTGCTTTTGTGAACAGTGGCATTATTGTTTACTAATCACCCCACAACCAAAAATAAATTTGAATTTTGAATTGCTCTAAACCCTAACTTGCTGCGTTACCTGATAAACTAAAGACTTAATCGCAAATTTGGGTAAAGCCAGCATCCGTCGCCAGCGCCAAGGTTCTTGGTAAAGCCGATACAACCATTCCAAGTTATTATTTGCTAACCAACCAGGGGCACGGGATTTGATTCCTGACCAGACATCAAAGCTACCACCAACCCCGATCCAAATTGCATCGGGACATAAATAGCGATGTTGGGAAATCCATAATTCTTGACGCGGTACTCCCAAACCAACAAAAATTATTTGGGGTTGGATATTTACCAGCGTGGCTTTTAATTGCTCTAATTCTTCCGGGGAGTGATAACCGTGTTGCACTCCAGCAATGTTTAACCCAGGAAAACCTCTTTGCCAAATTTCTGCTGCTGTTTGTGCAACTCCAGGAGACCCACCGTAGAAAAATACTTTTGCTGGTGTTTTTTGTTGCCCCGCTTCCCGCAATAGAGATTCTGCTAATTCTATTCCAGGTATGCGCTGCACTCTTTGACCCAATAGCAGACGTAGATATAAAACTACTCCCGCACCATCGGGAATTACTAATTCGGCGTTTTTAATCGCTTGCGCTAGGGATGTATTTTGTTCCGCTTGCATCGTCATTTCTGCATTTAAAGTTACCACATGGGTTCCTTTTCCTTGTTGCAAGCGTTCTAGCAACCAATCACGATAGTTGTTTGTCACGTGGACTGGTAAACCTAGCACTGAAAAAAATGTCGGTGCATAAGACATAGACTAATTGGGAACCGCCTCACACCAAAAAAACAAAAATCTGGTGCTATTCTATCAAAGACTGGTAATTTCGTAACTCTGAAGAACCAATTTTTGACAAGATTTCTGAGGATTTGCACTCAAATAATCGCAAAGCTAGACTCTCTGAATAGAAATCAACCGGGTTTTTAGGTAGTTTTGATGACAAAAATATATTTTCTTGAGCCAAAAACCCGGTGTGCTGTTAGGCTTATGCCAAATTTTTGTGTTTATGGCAATTTGTTTAACCAACAGCACGTTTAAGCGTTCCGTCGGCGTATAATTCTAGAGGGACTAACTCGGTTCTACCATTGACTTTAACTTGAGTGTAAACTAGTTTCACCAAAGGAGCATTATTGTCATTGTAACGCAGAGACATATCTTACCTACCTTTTAATTTACAAAGGTTTTCAGTGTTGGAAATTGTTGGAATGCACTCCAGGCTTTATTTGGAGATTTGTGTAAATTTACGGTAATATGTTATACTAATCTATAATTCTTGAAAGTAGTTTAAAGTTACCGTAAAAATCAAGAAGTTTATGATGAAGAGTTCAATAATTCCGGGTTATTCACAAAAAATTAATCTAATTTCAGCCAAAATGCCCTTGACAGGAGATAATTATAAATCCTGGTAACTCTTCAGTTTTGTAAAGCCATCGCGGATATGAATAGCTGTTCTGGCTTTACTCGCATTAGTTACTTCATCGCCGATGGATTTAATTCCGGAAATAGCTGACAAATTCCATGAGCAAAAAAGTTCCCCAATTATCATCTCAGCTAGACCATTACTATCAACAAATCAAGACAATCATCCTGTCTCGGCAAAATCCGATTACAGGGTTACTACCCGCTAGTACTGCTGTTACAGCCCACGGTGATTATACCGATGCTTGGGTGCGAGACAATGTGTACAGCATTCTTGCTGTTTGGGGTTTGGCGATCGCATATCGCAAGCTGGATGACGACAACGGACGCACCTACGAGTTAGAGTTCAGCGTCGTTAAGCTGATGCGGGGTTTATTATTTGCTATGATGAGACAGGCAGGGAAAGTCGAGAAATTTAAGCATACCCAAGCGCCACTGGATGCACTGCACGCCAAGTACAATACCTCTAGTGGGGATATTGTGGTTGGTGATGCTGAATGGGGACACCTGCAATTAGACGCTACATCTATATTTTTGCTGATGTTGGGGCAGATGACCTCTTCCGGGTTGCAGATAGTTTATACCCTCGATGAGGTGAATTTTCTCCAGAATCTGGTTTATTATATTGGACGGGCTTACCGCACACCTGATTATGGGATTTGGGAGCGGGGGAATAAGATTAATCATGGCAATGCTGAGTTAAACGCTAGTTCCGTCGGGATGGCAAAAGCAGCATTGGAAGCAATGAACGGACTAGACTTGTTTGGAGCTAGGGGTTCCCAAGCATCAGTAATTCACGTCCTCCCCGATGAAATTGCTCGCGCTCGCATGACGCTAGAATCTTTATTACCGAGGGAGTCCGGGTCTAAAGAAATTGATGCAGCAGTATTGAGCGTGATTAGTTTCCCAGCCTTTGCGGTGGAAGATGCAAAGTTATGCGATCGCACCCTTAATGATATTATCACCAAACTCCAAGGTAAGTATGGTTGCAAGCGCTTCTTGCGGGATGGACACCAAACCGTATTGGAAGATAACAATCGTTTGCACTACGAACCTTGGGAATTGAAGCAATTCGAGCATATAGAGTGTGAATGGCCTTTATTTTTCACCTATTTAGTTCTAGATGGGTTATTTCGTGGTCAGCTAGAACAAGCGCAAACTTACCAAGAGCGTTTAGAATCCTTACTGGTGGAAAGGGACGGGTTAGGTCTTCTGCCGGAATTGTATTATGTTCCGCAACAGAGTATAGAAGCTGAGAAATTAGCACCCCAAACTCAACCGCGACTCCCAAACGAAAATATCCCCCTAGTCTGGGCGCAGAGTTTGTACTTTCTCGGTAAAATGCTCAGCGAAGGGTTAATCGCAGTCGGTGATATTGACCCCTTGGGAAGACACCTGTGCATTGGTAAACAACGACAACCTGTAGTCCAAATTGCCTTATTGGCGGAAGATGAAGATTTACAGGGTTCTTTAGCAGTTCATGGGATTGAAACCCAAACCCCCAAACAAGTTGAACCAGTTCAAATTCGCCAAGCGGTCGAACTATCAGCAGCTTACACCTACATTGGACAAAACGACAAACTTGGTTTAACTGGACGTCCAATGCGTCGATTGCGGAGTTTGACTACCTCTAGAGTCTTTCGGATTCTCGGTGAGACGATGGTGTTTTTACCTTCCTTTTTGGACACCCAACAGTTTTACCTCACCCTTGATTACCATTTCCTCGTTGACCAAATTAAAGGCGAACTCGCGTATATTTACAAATATTGGCATGAGTTAGGACGTCCGACTCTGAGTTTGATGCTGACCCACACCATGTTGGAAACTGGTAGAGAAGCGTTACTATCGCTGATGCAGGAATTGAAAGCAGGAGTGTGTAATGGTGTCCCAGTGAAGCTAGGAAAACTCCAGCAACTGATACTAACATCGGGAATAGAACGGATTGATTCTCTCCATGACTTTGAATTTTCACATCAATCAGTCCAAGATGCTCTACCACGTTGCACCTACCTAGCTTATAACCCAGAGAAAACAGCACCTTTGGGAAATACCCAAGAATTCCAAATGGAGTTGGAAACCAACTTGGATATGTTGCTGTGCCTTGTCCGCTCCTCGGAAAATATCTACGAGCAAATAGAGCTGATACAGACTTTAACTCGCTTGCAGGGACTACAGTTTAATACTGGCTTTGGAGGACCGAAAATTCGGGTGACAGTCGCAGACCTACTAGATGAAGTCTACACCAAAGCCGGGGAACTGGGTATGTGGGCTGTAGTCCGTCGTGCTGCTGGGTTGCGAGTCATGGGGGATATTAGCTTATCAGACGTAGTTACAAGTATTTTAGTCCAAGGCAAACAAATTTCCGTCGGCAGGGCTTACAGCAAAGCTTCAGTTATCGCTGTACCCATGCCTTATCAGGAAATTATGGAAAAAATTAACCACTTTTGTCGGGAGGATATTCGCGATCGCGTCCTCACCCAAGAGATTATCATCTATCTGGGGATTTTAATCAAGTCCGAACCGGAACTTTTCAAAGGACTCCTCACCCTGCGCGTCGGTTATCTTATCCTGTTAATAACTAGCGAATTAGCGCAAGAATTAGGTGTTACCCAAGACGAAGCTTACGAAGCAGTAATGCAACTTTCACCCTTTGAAGTCAAAACTCGTCTACGTCAAGTACTTGCTGGTTACACTGGAATGAATCAACTGCTGCGTCAACAAGAGTCATTACACGTCGAACAAAAAGAAAGCGACATTACTTGGGTAGTTCCAACTAACTTGTTAGCAGAAATGGAATTACCCGCTGGTGGTTGGCGACGCTATCGCCAAGCTGAAGGTGCCACCGGCAGGGTTCCCAAAGACTTCTTCAAGCAGGTGTGGTTGTTGATGAAGCACTGCAAAGGCTTGGTGATTGGCGATAAACTCGAACGTCGCAACCGGCTCGACAGTGAAGTCCTGTTGTCAGAAATGACCGCTGGGGAAAAGAACTTTGCCTTGCTTGTCGAGCATCTGCTCAACAAAATCGAAGCTCCAGAATACCGCCAACTCAACATCGAGGCTTTGATGGAATTAGCAGCGATCGCTTCGGAAAACCCCCAGTTACAAATCCAAGAGTACATCGTCCTCGATGTCCTGATTGGTCACGCTGTGCGCTTAGCTTGGCTGGAAGAGCATCCAGAACGCAGCGGTCACTACGATGAAGACAAAGCCTCGGCGTGGCATTCCTTCTATAATACCTCCCCGAAAGACTGCGCCAGTTACATTGTCAAATCCTTCCGCTTCTTGACTCAGTTTGCTTCAATTTAGAGTCCCGCTAAACTTCCCCTCTACCAGGTGGTGGAGGAGATTCAAGGGGGGGGTCAAATTAACGTGGGAATCATAATTCATTAACCAGACTGGATATGATTTGGTTGCGCTCTGCGCGGAGCGCAGAGCGCGAAGCTATCGCTTATTATGGATGCTCCACGTCATTCCAGTTAATTTATTTCCAGATTTCTAATTCTAGATATAAATTAGCACTCACCATAATTTAATTTGCCGATAATTTCCCGTGTTTTTTGCGATTTATACGGAATCGCTAATTGAAATTCCTTAATTTATTACTATCACCTGCGATAACTTACTGAGAAGGGGGAAGTTCGCAGGAAAAATCTCCGCGAAATTAATTACTGATAAATTGCCCATCTCAGGGGAATACATGGTATGCTTTTAAGATAATGGAAATCTGTGCAATTTTTTAAAAGCTATTTATAGGAATAAACATACTAAAACAATAAGATAATATCAAAACACTAAAAAAAACACAAGCCTGAAACGACGAAAATACGTGAAGCTTATTGAGAAATTCTCAATTATTTTGGCAAATTTAAGCAAGTAAAAATTTAACAAAAACTTAATTTTTTTGTTCATAAGAAAACAAGGAAACACAGATGCTACTTGCATCTGTGCCTTGAAAATAATAGTTGATTACCGCAAACTTAAGTCAAGGTGTTGATTAGAACCAGCAACTAGGATCTAATTAACAAC
Source organism: Nostocaceae cyanobacterium (assembly GCA_035285345.1). Lineage (GTDB taxonomy): Bacteria > Cyanobacteriota > Cyanobacteriia > Cyanobacteriales > Nostocaceae > JAYKJH01. The sequence continues at coordinate 31,809 of JAYKJH010000181.1, forward strand.
TTTTATGAGAGATTCCCGGATAAATTGCTACCTTTGTCACGAGATGCAATTAGGGATAGACATTAGTTGATAATACGAAGAAGCAATACACATTTATAGCACCCTGATGAACTCCTTTGAAATGTGATGTAAACGAATTTAACTGAAAAATCAAACAGATGGCATCAGCAAAAGCCGATATTTATTGATTTATTTTATTGACTGATACTGTCCAGAATAAATACTGTTGACACCATAAAAAAAGTAACGAAAAATGTTTCAAGCTACTCGTCGCCGCCTTGCTGTGTGGTACACTGCCGTAACAGCTGTGTTGTTACTATTATTTGCCAGCGGTGTGTATTTGTATGTTCGTAGTACATTAATAGAGCGAATAGACGATACCCTCAACCATGTGGTGGAAGTGGTAGAGCGATCGCTAGTAATGGAGTCGGTCTCGGAAAAATCAGAGCAATTTCGGATTAATGTAGAAGCCAGTTTCCGCAACAACGCAGATACCGTAGAGGATGACCACATTGATTTAGAGTGGTTTAGTCCGACTGGGGAATTACTGTGGTCAACCTTATCCGCACCGCTAAATATTCCATTACATCCCAACTACACGGGTGAGACTGTTAAAGTTATCAAGGAAGTTGAGAAGCTTTCCACTCAGGATTCAGAACTGGTGTTACGCCAAGTCACACAAAGAGTCCAAATTGGACGCCAAGTATTAGGATATCTGCGCGTCAGTCATCCCTGGTTTGAAGTCACCAAACCCAGTCGGCAGTTAGTTTTCGAGTTAGCATTAGGGACGGGTTTGATGGTACTTTCCGTCGCAGCGAGTGGTTGGTTTCTTTCAGGTAAAGCGATGGAACCAGTGGACGAGTCTTATCAACGCCTCAAACAGTTTACTGCGGATGCTTCCCATGAGTTAAGAAGTCCTATCGCCTTGATTCAAACCAACGTCCAAGTTGCCCTTGCAGATTTAGAATCTTCCCAAGCCGAAGGAGTCCCATCTTGGCACTATCGCCAACAATTAAAAGTGGTGGAACGATTAACACAACGGCTAGGACGCTTGGTAAATGACTTATTATTTCTTGCGCGTCAGGATAGTGGTACAAGCAGAGATAACTTTGCACCCTGTCCGATAGACGCTTTACTGATGGAAGTCATCGAAGAACAACAAGTGTTAGCGGTAGAAAAGAACATCTCCCTAAGCTTGCATTTAATCGATCCACCAGAATCACAAACCAATCTGCAACTGATAGAGGACTGGTTTACATTACAGGGAAATTGGGATCAGTTGGTGCGACTATTCACCAATTTGATTGGTAATGCCTTAGAATACACCTTACCGAATGGACAAGTAGATGTGGAATTAGCACGCATTTGCGGAACACATCGCCGGTCTGCACGTGCTTTGGGGAATAGCCAGTTGCAAATTAAAGTCAGCGATACAGGGATTGGTATTCCCCCAGAGGCATTACCCCGCTTGTTTGACCGCTTTTACCGTGTAGATCCCGCACGTAGCCATGCAACGGGAAATACCACAGTGCAAAAAAGTACAGGTTCGGGGTTGGGGTTAGCTATTGCTCAAGCAATTGTCGAGAACCATCAAGGTCAAACTAGCATCGAAAGTACCCTGGGTAAAGGGACGACAGTGATTGTAACTTTGCCATTATTTGTGGAGATTTTGTAGGGGAGTGTGTCAAACATCATTCCTCTTCTGCATTAATGTCGTATTCAGACATTCCATGTTCGCTGAAATCCAGACCTTCCATCTCCTCCTGTGGGGTAACTCGCAAACTAATTGAAACTCTTATTCCTGCAACTATGCCAATAACCGCAGCATAGGGAGCATCGACACAGCTTGTTTTGAAATGTGATTTGTGAGACTCCCTGATAGTCAATAGCTTGCAGTTTCAGTTGTTCAGCAGTAGTGAAAAACATATCAAAATTATTGATTATTGCAAATTCCAGACGACAATTTGAAAATTATTAGGACTTATGCAAAAAAACGGCGAAATCTTGATTCGTTCGTAGGGGCACAACACGCTCTGTGCCCCTATATACGTGGACATTGCGTAAGTCCTGATTATGTTAATCACGAGTAGGTGAGATTTTATAACTCCTCGCGGTAAGCGTAAAACTCAGCGTATGCGCGACCTGAGAGTGTCAATCACAAGTTGTTAAAGTAATCAAAAGGATAGTCAATATTTCATCCCCGAATCAACCATCCTGGCAATATTTGCTCATATTTCTTTATATTTATTTGTTATTGTTAATTGCTGATAATACTGACTAACTACAGAATATGAATTACACAACTCCACGTCTGTTTTATTAACAATAATTAACTCAATTTTGGAAAATTTAATCTTTACCAAAACTTGTTTTTTACGTATCTACCTAGAGTTAGAGGTCATATTTTTTGTTAGTTGATATTTTTTCAGTATATCTGGATTCTTTATAACACCAAAAATCAATTTTGGTGAGGTTTAGGCAAAATTTCAGTACTTTATCAGAAAAGGAGAGATAAAAATATATCTTTGCTAAAAGTAGCAATTATAACTAGTAATTGATCAGGGAGTTGGAAATGAATAAAACATATCAAAAATTTCACAATTTGCGGGATTTAATTATTACCTTTGCCGGGGGATTACTGATGAGCTTACCAGTGAATCCTTTAGTCGCGATCGCACAACAAGCTAGTTCTTCCCTGAATCCTTGTCCGCGAATATATTACGAAGAACCCCACAACAGTCGCATCGTCGTCCCAGAGGGATGTCCTCCTAATACTTATACCCAGCAAATAAACTCCCAAGTGACTCCCAGTCCAACAGTACCTGGTACAACACCAAATGGGGTTATCCAACCACCATTACCAGAGACGCAGCAACCCCCCAGAGCTACTATTATCCCCAGGAATGGCAAGGTAACAGTCATACTGGTGAATATCACTGCAGCAGGTATCAACTATCAAGTCATTGGAGAGACTACACCTCGTGTTTTAGCTGGCAAAGCAGACATCGTGTTACAAGGTTTAGCCACACCAACCACGGTGACGTTTAGACGCGAAGATGGGGGACTGTTGAGGGTAACAACCGCAGTTACTGCTAACCAACCAGACACGCTGCAAGTCACCTTAGAAGAAACTACAGATTTAGGAGTTGATAAAAGTGCGATGACAATTCAACCCAACGGTAGTGTATTGTTGAACTAGTCACTAGTTACGAGTCAAATTCGTGACTAATAACTAATGACTCTTGCCATTACTTTCTCAGCAGTTGCGCCAATTTATTAATTAATAGCGCTTCCTGTCTAGTGTCTCCCAACTGCTGTGCTATTCTCAGCGCTTGTTGATAAAAATTCCGAGCAACAGGGAAATTCTCTAAATGCTCGTAAAATTCAGCGTAACTCCGGATAGTGAGAAACTCTTCTCGGAGATTTTGTAATTCCCGCGCCAATTTTAACCGAGTCTCTAATAAATCTAAAGTACGGTTGTAGCGTCCTGCAGCGGTGTGTGCAGTGACTAAACCATCGATAGCACGGATTTCGTTTCGGCGATCGCGCGTCGCTTTAGCGATTCGTAATGCTGCGCCATAAGTACCAATTGTATCTTGATAATTACCTGTTGCCAAATAAGCATCACCCAAATTATTCAGAGTGTTCGCTTCACCAATCGGATCACCAATTTGTCTGCGGTAATATAAGGCTGATTCATAGCGCTTAATTGCTTGATTATAGTTTCCTAACCTGGCGGATACCAGTCCTAAATTACTCAAAGATAAGCCTTGACCTTCCAGGTTATTCATATTTATAGCAATTCCCAAGGCTTGTTCAAAGGTATCACCTGCAGCTTTGGGGGCGTTTTTTTTCAACAATAATGTACCGACGTTGTTCAAGCCATAAATTTGACCTTGAAAGTCATGGGTATCCCGTGCTATTGCTAAGCGTCGTCGCAGTGCATCTTCGGCTTCAGGAAACTTATCTTGCTGCACATAAGCCATCCCCAGAAAATCATAAGTTAGTCCCTGTGCCCGGAAATCGCCGACTTTACGGTAAATTTCGATTGCTTGCAGCCAATACTCAATGGCTTTATCCACATTACCTTGTAGTTCTTGCTGTCCACCCAGACGTACCAAGCGATCGGCTTGTGTTCTAGTATCAAGCAAGACTTCATTTTTAGGAGGTTGGTTTAGCTGTTCGGTAATTTCATCAGCTTTTACCACCCCAGGGCTAAATAAAATACTAATAACTAACAAGTAAAAACTGAAAAATTTCTGATTTTGCCATTGCATAATAAAAATTCCCTGGCAGGATTTGGCAATTCACAATTAGGTTGGTTGCTTGATATTAAATTATCAGATAAATTAGGTAGCAAAAGTGTGAGGTTTCTAGACTAAAACTTACTAAACCGTTGCCTCAACCGCATTTTCACCTAAATAAATTTGTCGCACATCTTGGGGAAGATTAACTTCTAACAAGTGATAGGCTTTTTGCAACCAAGTAGAAACTTCACTCGGAGAGATTGATTCTCCCTCAGCTTGCAAGTATGCAGCAATCCGGGTTTCACTCCAGTGAAAAGTTTCTGCCATCAAAACTATCAACCGCAACATTGCTGGTAATTGCTCTAAAGCCTGTTCTACATAGCACCACAACGGTGGGGAAGTGGCTTTCAGGGAATAGTGAATTGCTTCCACAGGTGGGAGTTCAGCTTGGTTTATACAATAAGCGGTCATGTTAATCAGCCAGTTTTGCAGGGTTAAGTTTTCTGTACCTGATTTGTTAACCCGCAGATCCAGCCCACTGAGTTCGTAATATATATGTCGCCAAGTCTGAGCAAATAGGTAATCAGCTTGTACTGGTGAACGCGCTGAATGGCGAATTAAAGTATAAACCAGCGGACTGTAACGACAAAAAATTGCTGTGAAATACTTACCCGCATCAGGGTGACGCTGAAATAATATTACCAGTTCCTGGTCGCTATGATGAAACAGGGACTTAACTAGAGGGTGATTGGATTCGGGAAAATGGGGAATTTGCACAGACCTGCCTCACAACAGATGTTCACAGAACCTATGGAAGGTGTATTGAATCGATAATCGCCTACATAATATCTTGGGAGTTGCTAATTTGGAGTAGGAATTTCAAAGTTTTGCTCATTATCTAATAGTCGGAGGCATTTACTCTGGTAATTGCTTTCCCAACTCCCCTACAAATAATTCGCTGGGTCTTTTGGTTCGCCATTCTCCCGCACTTCAAAGTGGAGGTGGGGACCCGTAGATAACCCTGTGGAACCGACAGCAGCTATGGATTGTCCCCGACGCACCTCTTGTCCTTCAGAAACATAAATATCGCTAGTATGGGCGTAGAGAGTCGTGATACCTTTACCGTGATTAATAATCACTGTTTTGCCGTAACCGCCGTACCAGCCTGCAAAAATCACTGTACCACTATCGGCAGTGCGGATAGTACTCCCGTAGCTACCTGCAAAATCCAAACCAGAGTGAAAGCGTCGATAGCCAAGAATCGGATGTACCCGCCAACCAAACTCGCTACTTATTGATGCATCGCTGGGGAAGGTAAAAATACCCGTACCGCGTACAAACAGCCGGTTGCGACTGCGTGCTTTGGCTGCGCGTTCTCTGGCTTCCGCTTCTGCTACTTTACCTTGAATCAACAACCCCAGGGTTTGGGAATCACTGTCTAGCTGGTATTGTGCAGCTTCCAATGCGAAGCGATCGCTATTGAGTCGGGAAATCAAATCTTGCTGTAGTAGTGTTTGGGCTTCAAAGTCTGATTTTTGCGCTAGCAGTTGTTCGCGAATTAAGAGAATGGCGTTTTTTTGCTTTTCTACCTCGGTTTTTTGCTGGCTAATTTTTACACCTTCTTCCGTGAGTTTTGCGAGTATTTGCTGGTCTGATTCATAAACTAACTTCAGGCGACGGCGGCGGTCGAGAAACTCATTTAAGTTTTGACTTTGCAGCAAAACAGCCCATCCTTGACTAACGGGAGAACGTTGTAGATAGCGCAGACGGGATGCGGTGGCGTCTTGTTGCTGTTTATACTTTTGTTCGGCTACGACTAAATCTGCTTCTAACTGTTCTAAGCGTTGGTTAGCTAATTGTAGGCGATACTCAATATCTTGGATTTGATTACCAGTCAGTTGCAGATTTTGTTCTAACCCAGTCAGTCTTTCTCTGGCTGCTTGTTCAATATTAGTCAAGCGATCGCGCTCTTGAGTGACACCTTCCCTTTGTTGGTCGATAGATTCCTGTTGCTCGCGTAGGGAATCAATTTCCGGGGTTGTTAGCTTTGTTTTGGGTGTAGCAGTCGCGGGTAAACCTAGCGCTAGAGTAATTAATAGGTACAAAAGTAAGCAAAAAGCTAAACTGATACCAATACGCTTCCAATTAGCTCCCAGGTTAAAGCTTTTGGCTACTATTGACTTGTTTCCTAGAAATGACGCTCTGATGAAATCAGACTGAGCAAAGTAGTTCATCCCCATCCGATGCGGATTATCCTGGAAATTCGGCTTACCCACTCCCAACCCCACTTTTCAACCCTTGAGCGCCATATATTAACACTAAAGCTGACAATGTATAGGAATCTGGTTTGATTGATCAGGGACTAAATGTGCTGGAGCAATGGAGTCAACAACTCACCGTCAACCCTACGGGTATGACGGGTAGCTTAGAAAAAGCTCTAGTTGACCAGACTAAGGTTCTAGAAACCTACATAATTCACTTCATAGCCACAAATATTCTTCCTGGGTAATGCCACTAAGCATAAATATCTATAGCGCTAGACGATAATTCCACTCACCACCAGAAATCTGACTCTTGGGTAACGCCACTAAGCATAAATATCTATAGCGCTAGACGATAAGTCCACTTATTTTCTGGCTATAGCTTTACTTTTGTTCAATGTAGATGTATAATTACATATCAAAGAAGGGGAGTAGCAACTGGCAAAACAGCCAGTACATCTGAGTCAACATACTGGTGATAAACCTGGTTCAGATGACAAATAAGCAATCAACAGTCATCCATCAGTCATTAAGCGAAAAACTAATGACTAATGACTAATGACTAATGACTAATGACTAATAACTAATAACTATTTGTAAGCGAGACCTTCACTAAGTACACAAACGCGGTTTGTGAAGCTTGGTGAAGTGTTTGGCGCATCTCATCGAGCTTCTTACGCAGCCGCAAGACGTTTCTAGGAGCTTGAGAGAGTGCTAACAGCTTTTACTGCCGGGTTATTACTGATTACAGTTTCGGAATTAGGTGATAAGACATTCTTTATCGCTGTGATTTTATCGATGCAGCATTCACGGCGATTAGTATTTGCCGGGGTAGTGGCGGCATTAGCAGCAATGACTATCCTGTCGGTAGTATTGGGACAAGCGGCGTCTTTCTTGCCCCAGATTTATGTTCATTACGCGGGAATAGCTTTATTTGTGGGTTTTGGTCTGAAGCTACTCTACGACGCCAGTCAAATGCCAGCCTCTAGCGGTGAAACAGAAGTGGTAGAAGAAGCGAAAGAGGCGGTAGAAAAGGCACAAGGACGGAAAGGCAACAAGAAAACCCCACTGGCAATTATCATAGAAGCCTTTGTGTTGACCTTTATCGCGGAATGGGGAGACAGAACCCAAATAGCCACAATTACCCTTGCTGCGGCCAACAACCTCTTTGGAGTGACCGCTGGGGCTGTTTTAGGACATGCTATTTGTGCGGCGATCGCAGTCATCGGCGGACGCTTCATCTGCGGAAAAATTTCCGAACGTCAACTAACCTGGATTGGTGGATGTCTATTTATCCTATTCGCCGTCGTTTCCCTAGTGGAAGGACCGGGGAAATAGGTAATGGGTAATGGATACCTCCATGCCCAATGCCCAATGCCCAATGCCCCATGCCCCATGCCCCATGCCCAATGCCCAATGCCCCATGCCCCATGCCCCATGCCCAATGCCCAATGCCCCATGCCCCATGCCCCATGCCCTATGATTAAACTTCTACCCGAACATCAGCAAACTATCTTTAATCATGCTGAAAGTACTTACCCTGATGAATGTTGTGGGTTAGTTGTGGGATATGTGGCGGTTGGGGTGACAACTATAGTTGAGATGATACCAACAGCAAATGTTTGGAATAGGGAAGCAGATAACTTTACAGGCGAGAACAAAAACTATAGCACCGAACGACGATATGCGATCGCTCCTGATGTGATGTTACAAGTACAAAAGTCAGCACGGGATAAATCACTCAATATTATTGGTATTTATCATTCTC
>JAYKJH010000182.1:0-11995 GCA_035285345.1 Nostocaceae cyanobacterium
AGCTACGCATCCCTTGGTAGGTCTTTAACTCTTGCCTCTAACGTAGTGTGCGATGACACTTAGTCTGGTCAACTAGGGCATCCGGTTTGGGCTGGATGCCCCGGACTTATAGTCCGGGGTCGTTGACAATCAAATACCTGGGGAAAAATAGGGTATTGAACCCATTATAAATTCCCCTAGTCCTCTACAGGGAATAGGTAATGGGTAATGGGTAATGGGTAATGGGCATTGGGCATTGGGCATTGGGCATTGGGCATTGGGCATTGGGCATTGGGCATGGGAAACTAATGACTAATGACTAATCTCCCATCCTCGTCAACCCCCAGGCTTATCCGTAGCTGGTTTGTCTTCCGCAGGTGCCTCCGCTGGTGGTGCTAATTCCGCATCAGGTGCAATTTCTTCCACCGGAATTTTCGCTACTTCCTCAGCGGTTTCATGAGCCTTTTGGGATGCTTCTGTTGCTGCTTCCACCAATTCCGGTGAGGGAGGATTAGGTGGAATTAATTCTGGTACAGAGGCTTCTGTTTTCGCTTCTGTGTCTGCAGCTACTTCAGGGCTGGGAGTTTCCTCTGCCGTAGTTGCAACTACCTCGCTGGGGACTTCGGTGGTAGTTGTTTCTGTATCAGCTTCCAGAATAGCAGCTAAATCTGCTGCACTGGTTGTAGGTGCTTCAGCCGTATCAGTACGCTTATCAATTACCTCTACCAGAGGCGTCTTACTAGGTGCATCTGGTGTAGGTGCTGCTGCGGGAGTCTTTTTACCCACAGTCTGCTGTACCTTCCTCTTCAACCCCGCGAAAATACCACCTAGCTTTTGGGTAAGCGGCACCTTAGCAACAACTTCCTCCTTGCTGGGGATAGGGGTTTTTTCCTTAGCTGGGGTAAGTTGTCGTCGTAATTGCAACGTTTGGGTGACAGCCCAACCCAACATCGCCACACCGGCTATTTCACCGAGTAAAAGTCCTCCAGTAATCCGTCCAGCACACACCCATAACACCAAAGCATAGAACAATCCAAACCCACTCCAAACCAAGTCATTCTTGCGGTGGATTTCTGGGAAAAAGAACGCTGCCATATAAATGGCTAAGCTACCGATACCGACTGTCAGCGCTAGGAAGTGTGCCAGCATTTCGTGGTGACTCCTTACTCTATGTCATGGAACTATTTCAATTTTGCTAGAGAATTGTCCAATTTAGCGAATGAGTAATGGGCATTGGGCATTGGGCATTGGGCATTGGGCATTGGGCATTGGGCATTGGGCATTGGGCATTGGGCATTGGGCATGGGGAACTTCAGACTCATGACTAATGACTAATGACTCATGACTAATAGTCCCCAGTCCCTAATGTAACAAACCTGCGAGTGAGTAATTATACTTCCCGTAACAGACTTAATGTTTGCTTTACGGGCAAACTAAAAATCTCGACATAACCTAGGAGTTAAAGACATTTGCATTCTTTTCGCAGATAATTTTATGACCCTACAAAGTTTTGGTGTGATTGGCTTAGCCGTAATGGGAGAAAATTTGGCGCTCAATGTGGAGCGTAACGGCTTCCCAGTCGCTGTGTACAACCGCTCACCGGAAAAAACTGATGCCTTCATGGCTTCTAGAGCGCAGGGTAAAAATATCAAAGCGGCATATAGCCTACAAGATTTTGTCGCTTCTTTGGAACGTCCCCGGCGAATCTTGATTATGGTCAAAGCTGGTGCGCCGGTTGATGCAACTATCGAGCAATTAAAACCATACCTGGAACCAGGCGATATCATCATCGATGGTGGTAATTCTTTACATACTGATACTGCTAGACGTACTCGCGACTTAGAAGCAGCAGGTTTCCGGTTTATTGGTATGGGGGTCAGTGGCGGTGAAGAAGGGGCGTTAAATGGTCCGTCAATGATGCCTGGTGGTACAGTAAGTTCCTATGAGTACTTAGAACCTATTTTCACTAAAATTGCTGCCCAAGTAAGTGATGGTGCCTGCGTGACTTACATTGGTCCTGCTGGTGCCGGTCACTACGTCAAAATGGTACACAATGGCATTGAGTATGGCGATATGCAATTGATTGCTGAAGCATACGATTTGCTGAAAAATGTCGCCGGACTCAACCACGAGCAACTACACGACGTGTTTGCTGAATGGAACACCACCGATGAACTGAATTCGTATTTGATTGAGATTACCGCTGATATCTTCAAATACATCGATTCAGATACCAATCAGGCGCTGGTAGAATTAATTCTCGACGCCGCCGGACAAAAGGGTACCGGACGCTGGACGGTGGAAACTGCTTTGGAATTGGGTGTAGCAATTCCCACCATCATCGCAGCGGTAAATGCCCGGATTATGTCTTCCTACAAGCAAGATAGAGTAGCCGCATCCCAGGAACTGACAGGACCGATGCTCAAGTATGAAGGCGATACCAATGCCTTTGTCAATATGGTGCGCGACGCTCTCTATTGCTCAAAGATTTGTTCCTATGCTCAAGGGATGGCGCTGTTAGCGAAAGCCTCTGTTGAGTACAACTACAACCTGAATTTGAGCGAAATGGCACGCATTTGGAAGGGCGGTTGTATCATTCGCGCTGGTTTCTTGGGTAAAATTCAACACGCTTTCATCGAAAATCCCACTTTGGCTAACCTATTGTTGGCACCTGAGTTTAAGCAGACTATTCTCGACCGACAAGGTGCTTGGCGGGAAGTATTAGCGACGGCGGCGAAATTTGGTATCCCCGTACCAGCATTTAGCGCTTCGTTAGATTATTTCGATAGCTACCGTCGCGCTCGTTTACCGCAAAACCTCACCCAAGCTCAACGCGACTACTTCGGTGCCCACACATACCAACGTGTGGATAAGTCTGGTGTCTTCCACACCGAATGGACAGAATCTCACGGTTCTGTGTCTACATCGACACCATCTCCTGTGCAAGTGTAATCCTGAAGATTTACGCAGATATATAAGAGGTATGTTTGCAGGTGACTCTGAGTATTCGGGGTCACTTTTTTTGGGTAATGGGGAAACTAATTACCCCAATCCCTATCTTTAGCCATTATTACCCAAATATTTGGCTTTGAGTTGTTCTAGTTCCATGTCAATCTCGGTTTGGGGTTTGGGTGTACCGAGAAATTGCGATTTGAGTTCTTCTAGTTCGCTATCTATTTGACTGGCGGTTTTTTTGCTCTGGGTGGGTGGAGAAGATGTAGTGGTTATTGCTGGGGAAGGGGTTAATTGGGTTACAGGGCTGGGGATTGTTGGTGGTAGGTTATTTAAGTCTTGCAGAACTTGCGCTGCAGTATGATAGCGATCGCTGAGGGTGATAGGCAGCATTTTGTCGAGGATGCGGCTCAATTGCTGGCTGACGGGAGTTTTGAGGTATTGTCGCCAAATCCATCTGTCTGTATTTATGTCATATAAATCAAAGGGCGATCGCTCCGTTAACAAGTGTATGCAGGTAGCTCCTAAACTGTAGATATCACTGGCAAATACTGCCCTACCTCGGATTTGTTCTAGGGGAACATATTCTGGGCTACCGATGCTTGTTCCAGTGCGATTGAGAGCAGTTTGGCTGGCAAATTTAGAAGCACCAAAATCTACTATTACCAGTTTGCCATTGCTGCGACGGCGAATGATATTTTCTGGCTTAATGTCGCGGTGGATGATTTGGCAAGAGTGACAAAATTGCAACACTGGTAATAAGTCATTTAACAACTGCCAAATTTTACTTTCGCTGAAAGCTCCATTTTGCAAGACTTCCTGTGCTAGGTTTTGTCCATCTATAAATTCTTGTACGAGATATTGCCTATCTTCTTGGGTAAAATGTGCTAACAATTCCGGTATTTGAGGATGTTTTCCCAACTCATCAAGACGCAGTGCTTCTTGATTGAATAATGCCACAGCTTTCTGGACGGTGCTAGTGCCTTGTGCCTGGGGGTAAAATTGTTTAATCACACAGTAAGGCTTTGATGGTTTGTCCTCATCCACTGCTAAGAAGGTTCTGCCAAAACCACCTTGTCCGATGGGTTTAATCGTCCGGTAGCGTTCTTTGAGCAGTAACTTAGCACCGCAAGAAAGGCAAAACTTAGCATCTACAGGGTTTTGCGGATTGGGACATTTGGGGTTGAGACAGTAGCTCATGGAAGATGAGAAGACAAGACCTGTCTCTATTGTGCCTGAGCAGATTAGGGAAATAGTTTTTAATTGTAATAATTTTGGCTTCAATGGGGGAAGGGGGAAGTATTATTCTCTCCCCTCTCCCTTATCCCTGAAGAAAACTAATTCTGAGAACTGACAACTTTAAATCCCCTAGCGGTCTGGATGACATCACCACCCTTGCGTATTTCTAAAGTTGTCGGTGATGTAGACCCCCCCTCCGTTATCGGTTGTTGCAAAATATAGGAAAAATCGCCATTTGTCCAGCCTGTAGAGCATATACCATCACGACAAGCTACTGTACCCCCGCGTAAATCAATGCATTTACCTTTAGCATCGCAACCACGGTAAGTTAGGTCTCCTGTACCGTTCACCCCTGACCAAGAGTCGAGATTACCAATGGTAATGGTTAACTTACCGTTAGTTATAGTTTGAAAGTTTCTATTAGCTGTAGTTGCTAGTTTTTCCCCTACTAACTCCATTTTAGTAATCAGAGATTGTTTGCGGGTTTTACCACAGGGTTCGGCGCTTTGACAATCATTAACTGAGACTGTTTGATAACTCAAACGCACTTTCTGGTTTAAGAAAGTTGATTGCTGCGTGCAAATGTCAAAATCAGCACCTACTTCTTGCTCTTTACCTTTTTCATCCACTACGGTGACATAGCACATTAGGTCGCCGGAAACCATCCTTTTAACTGTGCCTGCCTGGGGTTGTTGTCCAGATGTAGTCCTTCTCACAGACCCAGTGGCGACAGCGGTACGTGTAGTAGTTTTTTTAGGTGTTTTCGGAGTTTCAACTTCCGGACGAGCGGGGTTACGTGTAGCACTACTGGTAGCAGTTTTTCTAGAAGTTTCGGCTGTAGTCAAAGTATCTAGAGTGCTTTTTGTAGGATATTCAGTTGTAATTGATGTACTTGTAGAAGGTTTATTAGTAGTTGCAGTTTTTATATTGCTGCGGGTAGCAGTTTTTTTAGAAGTTTCCGTACTACTTGGGGTATTAATCCCACCTGTCAACGACGGGTCGAGGTTAATTGATATATCGCCAGTGGTTGGCTGTCCCAAGCTAGGGTTAACAGGTGTAACGGGGATACCAGTAGGTGTGGGTAACATCGGTTTATTAATACCCGTCGTTGGTAAAGGAGTTGGGGTAATCGTGGCTGTTGGAGACGGGTCTGTTTGTGCTTGTTCTGTGGTACTGGTTGGTGATGCTGGGGAAGCATTTGGTTGTAAGCCCTGATTTGCAGCATTATTCTGGGAACTGTTGCAACTGGTCAACCAGAAGCCGCCAATCAGGAGGATAATTGATGGAATTAGCTTTTTTTTCATTAGTTCTTGCCTAGGTCATTTCCGGCAGTGCAATCACTAGGTTAGCTTCATTCTCCTTCAGTAGTCCTGAGTACTCTGCTAAGCTTTGCCAGTAATTTTGTTCTAGACGCTTGACTAGATACTATCTTCACTAGCAAAAGGACATTGATAACTTTCATCCCCAGTTTCCACCTGGATAGTTGGATGTTCAATACCGAAATTATCGTGAAGTTCCCGGACAATTAGTGCTAAAAAATTGTCACCAGGATAGCCATCGGGGATGATTAAATGAACGGTAAGGGCGGTTTCGGTAGTACTCATCGCCCAAATGTGCAAATCATGAATACCAGATACACCAGGAAGTTCACTCAGGTATGTTTGCACAGCTAAGGGTTCAATTTCTGCTGGTACCGCATCTGTAATCAAATTCAAGGACTCATGTAATAGTTGCCAAGTACCAGAAATAATTACCACGGTAATAATTAAACTAACCACTGGGTCAAACCACAACCAACCAGTAGCAATAATTGCAATACCAGCCAGTACAACCCCTACAGATACTGCCGCATCTGCAACTAAATGTAGAAATGCACCCCGAATATTTAAATCTCTTTCCCGTCCCGAAAGAAACATTAAGGCGCTGATTGTATTGATAGCAATACCGATAACTGCTATGGCAATCATTGTAGTTCCAGTCACAGGAGCCGGTTGACGAAACCGTTGAATTGCTTCCCAAGCAATACCTCCGGATACTATGAGCAGAAACACGGCGTTTAATAGAGCCGCTAAAATTGAAGACCGACGCAACCCATAGGTACGACGTAGCGTCGGTGGACGACGCACTAGAATACTGGCTCCCCAAGCGAGTAACAAGCCTAGAACATCACTCAAATTGTGACCCGCATCGGCAAGCAGAGCAAGGGAATTAGCAATCAGACCGTAAATTGCTTCAATAATTACAAATCCCGTATTTAGAGCAACGCTGACCATAAATGCGCGGTTGTAATTAGCAACACTATGGTTGTGTCCGTGGGGGTGTGCGTGACCGTGAGACATAAGTTTTAATTAAACTTGCAGAAATAGTCAAAATCTTATCTCATCCAAGAGCATCATACATATTAATCTTGTTCGCCAACTAGGATTCCTGTTGATGCTGAAAATTTCCGATTTTTTACTGTAATTTCAACTGGCGATTTCTTCACGGGTTCCTCATATTTTGTTTCTAATCTTAAGATGGAAGCAACCGAGTTTCTCCCATAACAATTGAGGGGTTTGCAGCACAGTATCTCTCCTGCTGGTAGTCGGGTGAAGTCGGCTCTAGATGCTGCTGTTAAGCAACTCCCAAGCAAGAGGTGAGAATTATGACAAAAATATTCCGTAATCGTACTGAGGCAGGAAAACTGCTGGCAAGTCATCTGGCAGAGTATGCAAATCGCCCGGATGTTCTGGTGTTAGCACTACCCCGTGGTGGTGTACCCGTAGCATTTGAAGTCGCAAAGGTGCTGAATCTCCCATTGGATATTTGCTTGGTGCGAAAACTTGGTGTACCGGGACATAAAGAATTGGCAATGGGTGCGTTAGCGTCCGATGGTGTACGGGTACTGAATTACGATGTGGTGAGTTGGTTGAACATCTCTAGTAAAACAATTGACGAAGTTGCCATCAAAGAATTGCGGGAATTACAGAGACGCGATCGCGCTTATCGCGGTAATCGTCCCCCACCAGATATCAAAAATCGCACGGTCATTCTAGTAGATGACGGACTAGCAACTGGTTCAACGATGCGGGCAGCAATCACTGTACTCCAACTAGAGCAACCTCAACGGATTATTGTAGCCGTTCCGGTCGCACCACAGGCTATCTGCAAGGAGTTGCAAGCCGAAGTAGATAGGGTAGTGTGTCTCTTCACACCAGAACCTTTCTATGCAATTGGTCTCTGGTATGAGGACTTTTCCCAAACCACTGACGACGAAGTGCGAGAATTACTGACAATAGCTCAGCAGCCAGCATTAACAAATGGAAAGTAAAAAGAAAAGTCTTTTACTTTAGATTTCACAGGAGGTGATAGCGATTACATGGGATATGAGAGAACTGTAGCTGATTGGGTTTACTGATAGTAAACCCAATCCTCTAGTTAAACTCTTGGAACTCTATTATAGGCAGGCAAAAGTTCTTTTTTCGCCAAATACTCATGGAGTTCTTTAGTTTTGAGGTGGCAAAGATCCTTAGCTAATTCACTTATCCTCAAATGTTTGGGTAAGATAGGCATCAGGGATTCCCGCATCAAACCTAAAATTTGGGGTTCGGCAATCAATAGCAGTTGCTGAACTTGATAAGTCTCTGCTAATTCTACAATTTTAGTTGCAATTGTCTGGGCAAAGCGACGCTCAAATTCAACCATGTGATTTTCCCGATGATCGTCATAGCTGTGAGCTTGACCAGCAACACCACGATTGCGTCCAGTTTTAGCACTTGACCATAACTCTTGACCTGGTATTTCCTTCGCTGCACTAAACAAACCTTCCTGTTCCATCAAATGAGGACCAGACTCATATTCAGGTAACTCGACTGGCTCTAATGTCAACAAGCGGGCTTTCGTGCCATTAATCACGGCAACTAGAAAGTGGCTCATCGTTACCCTCCAGAAATTCTATATACCTTAATCATAGAATCCATTGACAGATAATTACTGTACAAATTGAATTCCTATCTTAAAACAGCTTTACAAACTAATCTGATAGCGAGATAGAAGCGAGTCCTATTTCTTCACAATTTCCTCACATTTATTTTCTAATCTCAAGGTGGAGGCAAATACTTGAGCCTGAGTGGTTTATTGCCAGACTCAGCAGCAACTGTATCAATAGTAAGCGGCTGTAAATATCAATTTGTAAATCAAAAATATTGGAGGCAACCATATGGCAATTATTCGTTGGGAACCCTTCCAAGACATAGAACGTGGGGAACCTTTCCATTGGGAACCTATGCGGGAAATGGAACGTATCCAACGCCAGATGAACCGCCTTTTTGATAGACTCATGCCTAGCGGTAACGGTGGAATATCCGGACTTACCTTTATACCATCCGCAGAAATGGAAGAAACTGCTGAAGCAGTTATCCTACGGCTAGAAATTCCGGGAATGGAAGCTAAAGATTTGAATGTTGAAGTAACAGAAGACTCCGTTTCTATCAGTGGTGAACGCCAGTCGGAAAGCACTACTGAAGAAAAAGACACCAGAAGCTCAGAATTCCGCTATGGTGAATTTCAGCGGGTCATTCCTTTACCAGCCCATGTCCAAAACGACAAAGTTCAAGCAGAATACTCTAACGGTATTCTCACCCTTACCATGCCCAAAGTAGAAGGCGAAAAGAAAAAAGTCGTCAAAATTAATGTCGGTTAGGCTCAACTCATAAAAGCCTAGTAGTCCACCAGATTAATTATCAGTGGTTTCTCCAAAACCACAACCTCTAAGAGACGTTCCGCCGGAACGTCTCTACAACCAGTTTGTCAGACACAAGGCATCAATTTTGCTATTTTTAGTCTTGCCTTCAAAAATTAATAAATGTTTTTATAACTTCATCAGACATTTCCATAAATATTTTAAAACCTGAATTTTTCTAAATTAGTTTAGGTTTTTTAACCAAGTAATAATTGGGAGGTGCATGTTATGAATCCGGAAAGTCTAGACAATTTGCTGCACAATGTTGTAGATACTCGGATGAAGGAATTAGAACAACAACTTCATAACCAAATAGAGCAGGAAATCAAACATTTTAATGACCGAACCACGAGGGGTGAAGAAGTTGCACAACTTAGCAATCGGATTAAGTGGCTGACTGGAGCGTTAGTCTTCACATATTTGCTGATTATTATTAGCGCTCTTGGAGCAGGTACTTATTACCTGAGATTACAACAATCACAACAGCCAGTTAATGTACAACCGCAATCTTTACCACAAGTTCCAGCAAATCGGACTATCAATCCTTGAGCAATTGCGATATCTGACAAAAAGCTGCTTCGCGTCTACGCATCTCTGGTTGTAGCAGTAATAGAGCTTTATCGGCGTTTATCTGCGCTCATCTGCGGTTAATTATTTTTCCCCAACTTGTAGACTAGACGCACCAACCATATCCAGAGAAACAAACATCCCCTGCAACCAATATTTCCGCTTAAGACTATCTGCAAACTTAACTAAACAAATGTCAATAGTTGTTACTAAATCTGCCGTTCGTCAAATCCCAACGCCATCTAGGGGGAAAATAGAGGTATAAGAAACCAGAGGCTAAACACAAACCCCCTCACTGACAAATTGCAAAGGTTGGTGGAATTATGATGCACGATATTTCCATACCTCATATCATCACATACACCATCATGAAAATCGGCGTGCTAATTTTTGTGATGTTCGTGTTAATGGCAATCTCTATTTTGCCTCTTGCTTAGGTATCAACAGTCTCACTCTTAGCATCCTGAGTTCACAGTGAATTTACTGGTATTGTTGCAACATCCTGTAATACCTGCAACAGCCTCTCAATCTCTGCCATCGTGTTGTAGTGTACCAGTCCAATTCGCACTAAGCCGCCACTGGCTTCGACTCCTAACCTCTCGGTTAAACCGAGGGCGTAGAAATTGCCATGCCAGGTGAAGATACACCTTTCCCCTAGTGCTTTCGCGGTGCTATAAGGAGTTTGTCCCCCCACTCGGATGGCAACGGTTGGTGTGCGCCGTGCAAATCGAGCCACATCTCTGATTCCATAAAAGCTTAAACCAGGAATCTGCAACAGTCCTGTTACCAAATGTTTGCACAGTTCAGTTTCGTTTTCTTGAATCACGGTCATCGCTGCTACTAAAGCAGCACGACGACTGGGATAGAAAGTTGCAGTAAAAGGTGTAGTTTGATACGGTGATGTGAGAACGCGGGGACAAGGGAATTTTGCTAGTTTGTCAGTATCATCCTTACCCACAGATGAATCCAACCCACCATTTACAGGGGGTGAGATATGGCAACCTAGTTTTGCCAGATAGTTAATCGTTGCCACCAACCCCGCTAGTCCTTCGTAGTTTTGGGTTCCCGTTTCCCAACGGGATGGCACTTCCTCTGGGGCTGGTTCCACTTTGTAAGGCTGTAATCGGGTCAGATGCTCCCGCTTCCCATAGAGAATACCCACATGGGGACCAAAGAATTTGTAAGCGGAACAGGTGAGGAAGTCACAGTCTAAAGCACGTACATCTATAAGTCCGTGGGGTGCGTAGTGGACTGCATCAACGAATACCATTGCACCCACAGCATGGGCAAGGTTTACCACTTTGGCGACATCATTGATAGTACCCACGGCGTTGGATGCATAGCCAATTGCTACCACCCGTGTTCGCTGATTAATCTGCTGCTCCAAATCGCTCATATTCAGGGTGCAGTCTTCGGGATTGATATCAACAACACGAATCACAACACCCCTTTGTGCCAATGCATACCAAGGCGAAACATTGGCATAATGGTCTAGCCGGGTGACAATAATCTCATCACCTGGTTGCAGTTCCCGACCAATAGCGCGGCACAGAGCGAAGGTGAGAGTGGTCATGTTGGCACCAAATACCACCTCCTGTGGGTCGCACCCCAAAAAATCGGCAACTGCTGTGCGAGCTGAGGTAAAGAGCGCATCTGTACGGGTACTTGTAGCAAAAGCCCCATGAACATTCGCATTCGACCTCACCAAATAATCGCTCATCGCGTCGATAACTGACCCCGGTACCTGAGTACCACCCGGTCCATCAAAGAAAATCACAGGTTGAGCGTCGATTTTTTGTGTCAGTGCAGGAAAGTGGGCACGTATCCATTCCATGTCTAGAGGCACCATAAGCAACTCCTGGGTGTGATTCACTATCAATAACCCTAGGGTGGGGACTGCTGACCTGCACCTCAAACCCAGATTTTTAGATTTTCGGGTAGTGTCCACCCTAGAAAAATTGCTTCTGTCTAAGCAGATAATCCCGGATAAATTAACACAACGATATCTCTACTTTCCCATTCATAATCTATTATTTAGATGGGATAAATAAAGCTGAAGCGCCAGATTTATCAGCAGTTAGTTTAGATATAATTGCTGATAATTACAGTAGATTTAAGCTCCTCTATTTTTTTGCTATCTGTTTACCAACAGGCAAATTACAGCAATTTTCTTACTTATCTTTACTTATCTAAAAGATAAGTTTATCAATTTTAAATGTATTAGGACTTATGCACAAGTAACGGAAAAATCAACCACAGAGAACACAGAGAAATAAGAGTTTCAGAGATTTTTTGTGTAAGTCCTATATATTTTTTCATTATAAACTCTAGTAAAAATCAACGTCAAGCGCCTCGACGCAATTCGTAACTATTGCTGAGGTATTTCTCCCAAATCCAAAGTAGTAGAGGGAGATACAGATTAATCGCCGTTAGTCGTACTAGATGAGCCGCTGTTACCGTCTCAACATTGTGATCTAACACCAGCGAAATTAATATCATTTCTGGAGAACCTCCTGGTGCTACCATTAGCAAACAAGT
>JAYKJH010000183.1:0-23943 GCA_035285345.1 Nostocaceae cyanobacterium
TTACAATTTCTCCTAATCCCTATCAGGGATTGAAACAAGCCATGACCGCCGTCAAGGGCGTACAGGAAGGTTACAATTTCTCCTAATCCCTATCAGGGATTGAAACGAGCTTCTCGTGGTTCCACCACTGATATTCCCATGTTACAATTTCTCCTAATCCCTATCAGGGATTGAAACCGGTTATTTCTTACCAATTCCCACTGCCGAAAGTTACAATTTCTCCTAATCCCTATCAGGGATTGAAACGTTCATGGGAACTACTCTTTACCATCACCACGCAAAGACCCTCTTTATTTGTTTATTCCTTTGCGCCTTTGCGCCTTTGCGCGAAACTAAATTCATACTCTTCATCAGCAACGTCCATATTTTTATCCACTATTGACCACCGCCAGACATTGAAACCTGATGGGATAGATACGAACTGAGGCGATCGCACACAAAGAAGGTTGCAATTTGTCCTCGTCCCAATCAGCACCCAACTTGTGTGCAGGGGAATATAGAGCGAAAGGGAGACAAAGAGAGACAAAGGGAACTCAAATTACCGATTCCCCAATCCGCATTCCCTAATCATGTATGCTATTTATTAGACCAACCGATTTCAAGTGTATTTCTGTGGGCAAAACCCGCGAACCATTCATCAGCCTAGTACTCTACCACGCTTTCAAGTGGTCTGTTGTCAGCCCCATCCTCCATACCTACTTTCGGGGCAATATTTATGGTATTGAAAATGTTCCTAAAGCTGGACCACTAGTAGTAGTCAGCAATCATGGCAGTAACTACGACCCCCCCATAGTCTCTAACTGTGTAGGTCGTCCTGTGGCTTATATGGCGAAGAAAGAATTGTTTGATGTACCTGTTTTGGCGCAAGCAATCAAGCTTTACGGTGCTTATCCAGTCAGTCGCGGTACAGCAGACCGAGCCGCTATCCGTGCTGCTTTAGACTATCTCGATAATGGCTGGGCTGTGGGAGTGTTCTTGGAAGGTACACGCACTCCAGACGGACGGATTCACGACCCCAAGCGAGGTGCAGCTCTATTAGCAGCGAAAGCCAACGCACCCCTATTACCTGTATGTTTGTGGGGTAGTGACAAGGTAGAAGTTAAAGGTTCTCCCATTCCCCGTTCTGTACCCCTGACTGTCCGCATTGGTAAGTTAATTGATGCGCCTAGTTCCACTGATAAGGAAGAATTGGCAACCATAACCCAAAACTGTGCAGATTCCATTAATGCCCTGCATGATTTGGGGAGATAAGCGAATACGGATTTGAACCCGGATGCACGGATATAGCTGTTAATTAGCTTAATTGCACTCCTCGCTGTTGGGAAGCGATCGCTTCCCCATCACTCTTTAGGTATTACTTCCGTTTTTGCTTAAATTATAAGTTTTATAAATCAATAATTGACTTTTAATTGAAAAAATTAAAGGATAAATCCTTAATATTGTCAAAAAAACCTGACATACTAGATATCACTCTACGAATTAGTAGTACTTTCAAGCTGTAGTAATTTAAGACTGGTGGAGAGGTGTGGCAATTTTAATTTAAAACCTTGAAACCCTTGTAATTGCGTTATCAGTTCACCAAAAATTCAAGCTTTAAATTCCTAAATTAATATAAACATCAGACGCTAATTTTAGTACGGTTGACAGTATAGATTAGATATGTGTTGCTCGTTGGACAGGATATCACCTTGCTTTTATAGAGACAATATTGCATTTTCAGCATTTCTGATTGAAAGTAGGAAAATAGACCTCTTGGATAAAAAGACTGTTGCAAGAGGTCTAATAATTTCATAGATTGGTTCGCAAAGGCTGAAACTTTTGTCTTCCTTCCGGGAAACCCTGCCGACGGTAAAATGGTGATAAGTACCGAAAATAAGGGGAATTATGCCGGATTTACGAGCAGAATTAACAGAAAATCTCGATGAGGCTGAGTGGGAGTGGCTGATTCCCCATGTACAACGGGATGCGGTGATTGTAGTATCTAATGATTTAGATTTGCTAGATGTTGGGGTAGCGATCGCAAGCGATAGTACAGTGGAAGTGCAAAATTGGATTAGTGAGGCATTTTTGACCAAGCCTTCTGTGACGCAGTTGGGTGAATGGAATACCAACCCTACTAAGCGATTTAATACTTTGATTGTGCAGCCCTACGTGCTGGTGCAGGAAAAAGACGCGGCATAGTCGGGTTATTTTTTGGTTTCCTGGCTATGTTATTGGAGGAGAACTTTTTTCTCATTTCTCGTTCCCAGTCTCTACTGGGAATGTATTATCTGAGGGTCAGCCTCCGAGAAGTCGTTACCATCAAGAGGCTGGTAACGAGAGATTATAAACTATTCAATTAGTCCCTCTTCTCTAGCGCGAAATGAGTTACTGTATAAATCCTTGGTGTAAAAATCGGGAGAATTCATCCGCTGCAGAGCTATGTCAAAGCTGTCAAACTCCATTGATTATTAAGCAGCGCTATCATGTAATTCAACGTCTATCTGAGAATAATAAAACCTCTACAGAAGTTTTAGAGGTAGAAGACATACAAAATCAAAGAAAGCGCCAAATCCTTAAAGTAATTTCCAGTAAGGATACAAAATTAATTGAACTATTCCAAAGAGAGCAAAAAGTTCTAACCCAGCTACAACATCCTGGGATTCCTCAAGGGGGAGAAGTATTTTTATTCCGTCTCAGTAATGGTCACAAATTGCGCTGCTTGGTAATCGAAAAAATTCTGGGATTAGATTTACAAAAGTGGTTGAGAGAAAATAGAACAATCAATCAAGAGCAAGCCATTGACTGGCTGAAACAGATAGCAAATATTCTTGATTATCTTCATTACAACCGTCTATTTCATCGTGATATTAAACCCAGCAATATCATGCTACGTCCCGACGGAAAACTGGTATTGATTGACTTTAACACTGTCAGAGAAATCAGCGAAACCGTTATTAATGGTGGCGATGTCACCGCCGTTAGTACCTATAGTTATACGCCTCCAGAACAACTAGAGGGTTGTGCAGTACCGCAATCAGATTTCTTTGCACTGGGACGGACTTTCGTACATTTACTCACAGGTAAATACCCCAGCTATATAGAGCCTGATATTTCATATTGGAAAGAAATGACTCAATATGAAATTTCTGCTTCTCTGGTTAAATTGATTGATGAATTAATGGCAGATAAGCCAGAAAACCGTCCCCAAAATGCTCAGCAAATTCTCAAGCATCTGGCGCAAATTGAGGGTAATCCAGTTATCCCTGAGATGAATAATCAGCATCAGAATGAAGCAACAGTATCAGGAGAGGACACCCGTAAGTGGGGTTTCTCTTTCGACGATTACAAAACTATAATACCCACTAAACCTAAAAAGAATAGACGTAAGCTTTGGCTGGTTAGGAGTTTAGTTCTGGCTTCTGTATTTCTAGGAGGGATAATTATTTATATTCTGCTCCCTCCCAAGGATTGCGATACCAAGACAGGAGATAATATCAGCTGTGGAGAAGAAACACTGATTTCTGGGGATATACTACCAGAAAAACAACAAGGTATTCAGGCAATAAAACAGGGTAATTACGTCAAAGCATTATCTTTATTAGAGCAAGCTTGGAAAAAGGAAAAACAGAATAAGCAACCAAATCCAGAAACTCTGATTTATTTAAATAATGCCAAAATTAATTCGGGAATAATCCCAGCAGATAAAGTTTACACGATTGCTGTTATCACTCGGTTATCTGTCGTTGGCGACACAGACTCCGCTGAAGGTTTAGAAATGCTGCGTGGGGTTGCTCAACTTCAAAATGAAGTAGTCCAGCAGGGACTAGGACTAAAAGTTTTGATTGCCAGCGATGCTAATAACGAACAACAGGCAGAAAAAATTGCTGGGGAATTGGTAAAAAGAAAAGATATCTTGGGGGTTATTGGACATATTACTAGTGATATTACTAAAAAAGTACTGCCAATTTATGAACAGCATCGTTTAGTATTAATTTCTCCCAGCGCGATTTCTACAGAACTCACTAATGACCCTGACAAAGATATCAAAGATATTTTCTTCTTTCGGACTATTACTAATGCTAAAACCCAGGTGGAAGCATTAAGGAATTATCTACGTAAACAACCTAATCAACAGAAAACAGCAATTTTGTGGAGTCCTGGTTATTACAGTAGCTATAGTCGCTCGATTAAAGACGGATTTAGTCTGGTTTTAGGCGACAAAGCAGTGGACTTAGGGGATATATTTAACTTGTCTAGCGATAGCTTTGATGCATCCCTCGCTCTCAAAGAAGCCAAACAGCAAGGAGCAACTTCCATCTTACTGATTCCTCCTGGGGGTATGACTCAGCTTTCCCTAGAAAACGCCGTTAAAGTCATCAAATCCAACAATAGCCAACTATTAATTTTAGGAGCAACTACCCTAGAAAGTAATGAGGTATTAATCAAAGAAGCCGTCGAGCGTGTAGTAGTAGTCATACCCTGGTACGACCTCAGCACTACTAACCCGAAATTTCTCAACGAGACACAAAAATTGTGGGATATAAAACAAATTAACTGGCGTATTTCCCTCGCTTATGATGCAGCGCTGGTACTGAGCGAAGCCATCAAACAACAAGCTCAGCCAAGCCGAGAAGGTCTACAACGAGTCCTCTCTAACAGTAGCTTTAAACCGACAGGTGCAACCGGAGAAATTAAGTTTGACCGAGGCGATCGCTCTTCAGGTCCGAATCAACCTGGATATGTATTTGTGAAAATTGCCCCCAAATGCAATCAACCCGATAAATTTGCTTTTGTGCCTGTAGAAAGCAAAGACAAGTGCTTCCGGAGTCATTAGTCATTAGTTATTAGTCATTAGTCATTAGTCATTAGTTATTAGTCATTAGTCATTAGTCATTAGTTTCCCATGCCCAATGCCCAATGCCCAACGCCCAATGCCCAATGCCCTATGACCCAGTTAGGTACTTGCCTGTTAAATTGGTAGACGGACAGTAAATACGCTCCCTCTACCCAACTCTGATTTTACCTTGATAGTACCTTGATGAGCTTCCACAATCCGTCGAGATAGGTACAGTCCCAAGCCACTACCAGAACGCTTGTGATTGCCTTGACGGAAGCGTTCAAATATAGTTGCTTGGTCTTGTGGAGAAATACCACTCCCTGTATCCGCTACCTCAACAGTAATGTCTTTTTCCCCTGCTTTAGCCGTCCTCAGATGGATGGTCACTCCTCCAGAGTCGGTGAATTTAATCGCATTACCTACCAGATTGGTGAATAATCGATGCAATTCTAGGCGATCGCCAGAAATTTTGGTAATCCCAGAATCATCATCGACTTCCAGATTTATCGACAGTTTCTTGTCTTTTGCTAAAGGAGTCAATTCCCCCGCTACTTCTGTGAATAACTCTCGCAAGTCCACTGGCATAAATGCTAGGGTTTTGCGACCTGCTTCAAAACGGTAAACTTCCAGTAAGGTATTCACCATTTGCAGTAAGTTGCTGTTGCTGCGAGCCATCGTCACGATCGCTTCCTGCATTGTGCCAGAGAGTTCTCCCAAAGCTCCTTGCTGAAACAGCAACAGCATTCTATCGGCTGCAACTAGAGGTGTCCGTAAGTCGTGGGTGAGACGGGAGACAAAATCTTCTCTTTGGCGAGCAATTTCATCCCGCTCAAATATACTATGCTTCAGCCGCAGTAGGGAACGCACTCTAGCCAGCAATTCCTCTACTGCTACTGGTTTGCGGATAAAGTCTTCCGCTCCCAAATCTAAACCTTGAGCAACACTGGGTGCATCATAGGCGGTAATTAGCAGAATGGGAATAAATGGTAAATCAGTATTTTTTCGTATACGCTTAGTTACTTCGTAACCATCCATTCCTGGCATCATCACATCTAGCAATACCAGGTCTGGTGGAGATTCTGCCACTTTTTCTAAAGCAGAAAAGCCATCTTCTGCTGTGGTAATTGCGTATCCTTCTTCTTCCAAAATGGTTTTGATTAAAAACACATTATCGGGAGAATCATCAACAACGAGAATTTTATCGGAATGGGAAGATAGGGAACTCATCGAATAAATTCAAAAATGCAGTAGGATTAAACTTTTTTTAATTATGTTGCATTCGTATCATTTTTTCCTCCGCTCCGTAAATTTACCTCCTACTAGAGAAGGATTCTTGGCTTGTTAATTTATATCAACTAGTAGTTGACGAGTGTGGAGAAAAAAAGGGATAGTTTTATTTTTAACAAATTGTAGACAGCAAATAACATCATTGTTACTAAAGTTTTACAACTATAAGCAACCTGACACCTGCTACTAAGCCTGCAAACTCATTTTCCCAGGATAAACTTTCTACTCAGATTCTGAATCAGGTGGTCAAAACAGACAACGGGGTTGCCATTGCATCAATTACTATCCATCAGGTTAAAACTCCTATTTTTGAGGTAAAAGTAGATGAGAAAAAAATCATCCTCAATCAGAATCATAAATTAAATTTTTCAGCTAGGCCTTTTTAATTTTTAATTTTTAACTGACTAATCATCATCTTCCTGGGATTCTGATAATGATGGTAAGCTGTCTTGTTGAGGTAATGGACGGATACGATTCATTTGTGATAAAGCATATCTCGCTGTTTCCTGAACTTCAGTATTGGGGTCTTGTAGTGCATGGCATAACATCTGGCTCATTTGCGCCATTATGTCATAGATGCGGGTCAGGTCGCGGATAGCATTTTGTCGCACTTCTGCACTTTCGTCTTGTAAAGATACTGCCAAAGCACGGTTCATGGGGTTGAGTGTGCGGGTGCCAATTTCTGACAAAGCTGCCAGAATTAAACTGCGCTGTTGTGAATCCGAGTCGATTAACAAATCCATCAGCGGTTGCATAGCACGGGAATCTCCCTGTTGACCTAAGTCCCAGATAGCCTTTCTCCGCTGTTTGGGGTCTGGACTGTGTAAATCCTTGATTAATTCATCAACAATACTAAGTTTAGCAAGTCGGGTAGGCTGTTCGACTGGTAGCAATTCCTTGAGGGATGATACTACTGTTTCTGAACTGTGTTCAGCAGGTTCCTGGTAATCATAGTCAGCATGGCTTTGCAATTGAGTGAGTGGTACATTTACCTTGTTCTTGTCAGCCTGGATAGACCTAGCAGATGCGGTTTTTGCTTTTAGGGTATTCTGTAGCAACAGAAACCGTCGCACTAAATAAAGGAGTGCGCCAAAACCACCCACACCTCCAAGTCCGACCAGTAACCACCACACCCAGTCTTGTTTAACTACATCCAATTCCTGTGCTTTTGGTGTCAAGTTAGGGTTGGAACCCATCAAACTACTTTGGTTTACTACAGATGCTTGCAAACGTTCCCTAGTTTTTGCTCCCGCAATACCGTCTGCGGTCAAACCCTCAGCTTTTTGAAATTTGGATACAGATTCTTGCGTATTTTCACTATAATTGCCATCTATCACACCATCGTAGTGTCCTAACTGTTTTAGCTGGGTTTGCAGTAATTTGACCTCATTCCCTGTTGTACCAGGTCTGAGGGTAGATGGCTTAGTAGTAGTTGTGGAACTAGATACTTGAGCAATTTCTAATCTGATTGGCGTTAAGTTACGTCTTACTGTGCTGGCAGCACTAGGGCTAAAACTAGCGCAAGTCAAGCAAGTGACGATTAAGATTGAGGAGCGGTAAAGCCTCATAGCACAATGTAGACCCATCAACTGGGTTTCTCGTCATCGATTCTGGATCGTAACTTTCATTTAAGCAAAAGTCCTGAGAACACCCTGACGGCTACTATAAAAATTAAAACACATGAAGTTTTGATGAAGAGTTATTCGTCATTAGTCATTAGTTTCCCATGCCCAATGCCCAATGACCCATTCCCGATTCCCTATTCCCCAGTTTCCAGTTCCTTGTTGCTAATCCCCCATCGCCAGTCCCTTTTCAGAGTCAGCATCTGTGTTAATTGGTCGCGCTGGTTAATCAAATAAATGCTGATTAATGTCAAGCATACTCCCACCCACTGGAGAGTGCTGAGGACTTCTGCTAAGAATAAATTACCGAATAGTAGGGCAAACACAGGGGTAAGGAAGGTTAGGGAACTAAGACTGGTGAGATTACCACTGGAGGCAAAATAGAAAAACAAACCGTAGGCGATCGCACTGCCAAACACTGTGGAATATCCTAAAGCCAGCCAATCCTTTGTTAAGATATTCGCCCATTGCTGAGATTCACACAGCGCCGAAATTCCCCATAATGGCAATCCACCTAAAATCATATGCCATCCTGTAGCAGTCACGGGGTCAGCATGGCGACAAACATACCGGATAATCACCGTTCCGATTGCCATTGACAACGCCGACAACAGCATCAACCACTCGCCGCTATCAAATAGCTGTTCCCAGCTACCAGTTAGTGTAATTGTACCCGATTGGAAAAAATCATAAATCCATTGATCCGGTAAGCCAATTAAACTAATACCCAAAACTCCTAAACCCAATCCTAGCCATCCCCAAATCCCGATTTGCTCTTTAAACAGCCAACGAGACAGCAAAGCTACCGCTAAAGGTTGGGAATCAATCATCACCGACCCCAACCCCGCTCCAGTTCTGACTAATCCTTCTGCCAAAAAGCCTTGAAACAAGGCTCCATCCATCAGCGCAAATAATCCAATCCACAGCCAAGCTGACCAACCCTGGGGCTGTGGTCTACCTAATAATACTCCAAACAGCAAAACTAACACCCCTGCAGGTACTAAACGCACACCAGCCATAAATAGCGGTGTAGTATGGGGTATCACTCCTTTCATCGCCACCATTGCTGTACCCCAGAGAAAAAACGGAGCAAGCAACAGTAGTGAGAAAAACGGAAGTCGAGATGCGCGCTGATTTAGCTGCATGGGATAGATTCAAGCCTTTGTGTAACAAATACAAGTTTTTCTTTACCTAATCTTAGCAATTATGTACTTTTATGAAGAATTTTGCTGGGATTGCTCAAGGGTCAACGGTCAAAATCGCCACTAAAATATATTTTTTGATTTTTAATTTTGAATTGCCCTTGTCCCCAATTCTCAGACTAATGGCAAACTAAATTAGGGCTGATTTTTGTCTCCACTAAGACGCTCAGTTTCTTTTAAGATCAGAGGCGAGTTACAAGAAATATCGCCTGAGTTGATAAACAACTGTATTTTTTATTGCTTATGGTTTGGCCTTTTAAACCCAATTTTCGTAAACAAATCGCTCGGATTGAAATTACGGGTGCCATTGCTAGTGGCACCCGCAAAAGAGTTTTAGAAGCCTTGAAAACGGTCGAGGAGCGGAAATTTCCGGCTTTGCTGCTGCGGATAGATAGTCCTGGGGGTACTGTAGGTGATTCCCAAGAAATTTACCACGCCCTCAAACGGTTGGGGGAAAAAGTGAAAATCGTCGCCAGCTTTGGTAACATCTCTGCTTCTGGCGGGGTTTACATCGGTATGGGGGCGCATCACATCGTAGCTAATCCTGGTACAATTACGGGTAGTATAGGTGTAATTTTACGTGGTAATAACCTGGAAAGGTTGCTAGACAAAGTAGGTGTTTCGTTCAAAGTTATTAAGTCGGGTCCTTACAAAGATATTTTGTCCTTTGACCGAGAATTAACAGCAGCAGAACAAAACATTTTGCAGGAGTTAATTGACACAAGTTATAAACAATTTGTGCAAACTGTTGCTGAAGCACGAAATCTAGCTGTAGAGCAAGTGAAAAGTTTTGCTGACGGTCGGATTTTTACTGGGGAACAAGCCTTAGAGTTAGGAGTAGTAGACAAACTCGGAACTGAGGAAGATGCACGTCTTTGGGCTGTAGAATTAGCTGGTCTTGACCCAGAAAAAACCCCATGCTATACCCTGGAAGAACCCAAGCCGTTTTTGAATCGGATATTATCGGGAAATCGTCAGGTTTCCACGGGACTAGCAGCAGGTATTGATTGGCTAGAATTTGAAATGTCCACTAGTGGTCTACCTTTGTGGTTGTACAGACCATAAACAAAATTTACAATTTAAAATTTTGGATGTTTAGATTCTTGTCAAATTTAAACATCCAGGCATCCAGGCATCCAAAATAGATTAAACGGAGGTATTAAGCGTGGAGTGGCGCATCAGAGCAATTAGAGGAGCTACAACCGTTTCCGAAAATACGGTTGTAGCGATGCGGGAAGCAGTAATGGAATTATTAGATGAATTAGAAGAAAAAAATCAATTACATCCCACTGATATTATTAGTGCTACTTTTTCTGTCACCCGTGACCTTGACGCAACCTTCCCAGCCGCGATCGCTCGTGAACGCCCTTATTGGGATAATGTAGCTATGCTAGATGTGCAGCAAATGTATGTCGAAGGTAGCCTGGAATCTTGCATCCGGTTCTTAATTCTCGTTAACTTACCAGTCTCCCAACTGGAAATTTATCATCCTTACCTGCGAAAGGCAAAAAATTTACGCCCTGACTGGAGTTCACCTCAAACTCTCCAACCACCATCACCAGCGATGCATTAGAGAAACAATCACCAGGGGAAAATAACAATTCCCCATTCCCAATTCCAAATTTATACTTTTCATACTGCAATAAAAATTAACAAAAATTATCAAAACTTACATTTTTATTATTTGTACAGTTTTGTTAAGTTTCTGTATCAATACAGATTGATCAAGGATGAGGGAACGTATAGCTTGACAGAGCGTCTTAATATCTCTAAAAAAGACCGCACTCTTAACGTCAGTTTTTGAGATGAAATACGGGATTTCACGCATCTTACCAATATTATTTCTGCTGAGTGTTGTACCTGTAACATTTACCCTGGACAACATCTCACCAAATCCAGCACAAGCTCGACCCAGTAAAAAACCTGCTACCAACCAGCAAAAATTTCAAACCTTCACCCTACCGCAAAAGTTTTCGATTTCCTACCCAACAGGTTGGTTTGTGCAGCATCAGAGTAATCAACCAGGAGCAGACCCCAGAGAACTGGTGATTATTACTAGCCTCAAACCTCCGAAAACCGGGGAAGGAGGAGTATTTCCCGTTAATTTGATTAAAACAGACATTTATCTGGAAGAAGGTGCTTATGAAACCCACCTAAAGCGGATGATGGATAGCATCGGTAAGGATAGTATGGGTTCAACACCTAGTAGAATCACAAAACAAGGCAAGGTTGTGATTGGTGGTAGAGAAGCATATCGCTGGTGGACAACTGATTCAGATGGGGAAGCCATGATTACCCTTGTGCGCTACAGCGAGAACGAAACGATAGAAATTGCTAGTTTCTATAACAGTAAAAATTCCGCTGCTGCGACGATTGTGGAACGGATTCACGATTCTTTCAGTACTCAGAGGTAATGGAATTGGAAGGACTAGGGTTGGGGGAAATTTAATCCCCCAATCCCCACATAAACTGAAATTCTCTCGGACGGCGATGGGAAACGGTTCTAGCCATGCACAAAATAACAGCCTTGGAGATGTATCCTGATAACTGTGCATTCCGAATTCATGATGCCAGTGACAGCATCCGAGATACTTACCATCCAGTCACAGATCGGACGCTTGCCCAAGGCTTTTCTGGTAGCCCCAGAAGCTATCACTTCTCTACCCTCGGTGACTGTAGAAATATTAGAATTGAGGTTTGGTTAGCGGACAAACAAGAGGAGGTAAAGCTTAGAACTGATACAGTGCGTGCAGTCATGGTGCCTTTTTCATTGTCCCAAGCTGGAATTTTAATTGCAGAGTTGTCGGGTTTTGTTGAACAGCGAATTTTTCTAGGTTCAGGTGAATATGCCTTGGTATTTGAAATTAAGCTGAGAAATGATGCAGAGTATTTGAATAGTCCTCGCTATCAGGAAAATGTCGAGGACGGCTTCACAGAGGAATCGTGCTACCTGAGTTTCTACCCCAGAGAGCAACCTGTGCAGCCAGAGATATTACGGGTTGATACTTGGTCATATCCTCCCTGTCCGAGTCAATCGTACTGCCCGCTTAACCCTACTTATCCATTATTAATGGAAACAGGTATGGCATGAGCGGCTGATAAATCTTTTTTGATATTTGGGTGTTAAATGTAATGGCACAAACACTTAAGCCTACGATCGCACCAGTAGTTTTGTCTTTTGGAACCGTATTATCTCAATGCTTTCGGACGGCGATGGTAAACGGTTGTAAATAGAACTACAATTATTCTAATTGTAGTCTTTGCCGCCATGAGCAAACTACCAGACTTTAGCGCTCAAGGTTATCAAGTCGTTCGCATTCTGGGTCATAATGCCAGTAGCGGACGAGTTGTCACTCTTGCTGAGCAGCTTTCTTCCCCATCCTGTGACAGCAAGGCCTTCCAGGGAAAACAAGTCGTTATTAAACAATTTCATTTTCCTACAGCCCTTGGTTGGACGGGTTTCAAAGCCATAGAACGAGAAATACAAGTTTTGGGGGGGTTGAATCATCCTGGGATTCCCCGCTATCTCGGTTCTTTTGAGACAGAGGACGGTTACTGTATTGTTCAAGAATACAAAAACGCCCAACCTTTGTCAGTGAGGCGGAGCTTTGACGCTGATCAGGTCAAAGCAATTGCTATCCAGATTTTGGAAATCTTGGTGTATTTACAAAGCCGGATTCCAGTAATTATTCACCGTGACATCAAGCCGGAAAATATCCTCGTCGATGACCAATTAAACGTTTATCTAATTGACTTTGGTTTCGCCCGTGTAGGTGGTGGTGAAGTATCATTGAGTAGTGTTGCGGCTGGTACTTTTGGTTTCATGGCACCAGAGCAACTTTACAACCGGGTGTTGACACCAGCGACAGATTTATATGGGTTGGGTGCAACCTTGATTTGTCTGCTGACAAACACCAAATCTACGGATATAGACAAGCTGATTGATGAAGATAACAAAATCAGCTTTCAGCATTTGCTTCCCAAACTGAGCGATCGCTTCCTTGACTGGCTGTCAAAACTAGTTGCTCCCAAACCACTAGACCGTTTTGATAGTGCAGAAACTGCCTTAAAAGCCCTGAAATCAGTATACCTGATGCGCTTACCGGCGGTGCAGTTGAGTCAATCCAGCATAGAATTCACTGCCGCTAGCATCACTGAGAGATTAACACAAACAATCACAATCACCAATTCTATACCGGAAACGATACTAGAAGCCAGATGGGAAGTTGCACCCCACCACCACGACCCACCACATACCCCAGATACTCATGCTTGGATTTTCTTTACACCCGCCCAATTTCAAGCTAATCAAGTACAGTGCCGGATTACGGTTGATACTACTCAGCTAATCCCAGGGAAAGTATACCAGCGGCGGATTATTTTACATACTAATGCCTCCCCAGAAACTTATACTCTCGCTGTCCAAGTTAAAACTACCTCCCACTCAGATGCTAACACCAGGCGTTTATTTTACTTACATTCCTTGGCAGCTTTTTCTGATTACCTAATTGTAGGTTGGGCTATAGCTTACCTGGGTGTTGTTAATCTAGGGGTAATCATGGCTGTCGATGCTACAGTCGTGGTCAGTATTCCGGCTTTAGCTGCAACCGTGGTTGTGTTTGGGATGGGAAGCATGAACAAAGCTTTATCATCCTGGTTTTTACCAGGGGATGCGGTCGGGATTATTACTGGGGGTTGTACGGGTTTGCTCCTAGGTGGTGTAACAGGAGCAATAGCTGGGGGTTGGGCGATCGCTTTGACGGGGTTTGGCGGTGGTGCTTTGGGTGGTATTTTGGCTGGGTTGGGGGTAGGAGCAGTAACTGGTGCTGTCACAGGGGCTTTGACTAGGGCTGGGACTAAAGCTTTAACGGCTGCTAGGGCGGGTGTAAGATTGATGACATATAGTCGAGGGGTTGCTCGATGGACATCAATGTTGACGGCAGCCACGGGAATATCATGGGGTGTTAGCTTATACGTTGGCTTACTGAATCCCTACGTATGGTTAGCTCTCACTACAACTCACTTACCAATAGCAGCCATGTTAGTTTATTTACCTATAAATCGTCGGCGGTTGATGGTTGCAGAACACCAACGGGAGCGAAATTTGATTAAGCCTTAGTTAATTTTTGTTTAATTGGTTGAGCATATGAGCATATTTGAATTAACCACAGATGAACGCAGATAAACACAGATAAATCATCTGTGTTTATCCGAGTTTCGCTATAAGTCTAATCAATTCCAAATTAGGAATTAATTCACATTTTTCTAGCCCAGATCGTAGCTTTCCAAATAGTAATAAAGAAAGTCGCAGAGATTAAAGCTCCGAGATTCCATTTGACAGATTTTTTCAGTAAGTTTAAACTTTGAGCAGATTTAGTAGCTGCTGCTTGAGTTTTTAACTGTTCCTTACCTTGACTGAGTTTGTCAGCAAATTCGCTTTTTAATTCCTCTGGTTTTTGACTATCTGATGAACCACCTTGGCTTTTAAGAATTTGGTTTATCTGTTCTGGTGTAGCTTGGTTGAGTTGCTTTTCCATCTGCTCAGCACGAGACATCTGTTGGGTGTATTGGTTATTGACTTGAACCGCTATTTGATGATTGAGTCGGATGGTGTTAGAAATTCCTAGGGGGATAAACAAGATAAATAAGATTCCCAGCAGTAAAATTAACCAAGATAAGAAATTCAAAAAGGGTAGTTCCCATTTACTACGGGAATAATTCTCTCCATAAAATACTAGTCCTAATCCGATTAAAGTCACTGGTACCCGTTCCACCAAACCTCCTATAGTTTGAAACTCCCAAGCAGGATTCATAAAATTTGGCGGAACAAACATTTCTACGACATCGAATAATGCTAAAACTAACAAACAGTAACCTAGGAAGCGGAGAACACTAATTGAGCGGAGAAGGGTGAAGCCAAATTCCTGGAATTCTTCTACTAGACGAATATATTGATTGTTCTCTAATTGATTCATAGTGTTGAGCAAAAATACAAAAATTAGATTGACAAAAATGGGTAATTCAAGCGTGTTCTCTGACTTGATATCTAGTTGCACCAGCGGGTGTTTCTCCTTGGTGCTTTGGGATATCTTTCATCAAGATGACCTTACATAAAATAGAAAGAACACCACCTAATGTGATAACTAAAAAGATAATCCGCAGTTGCTTCCACAGTATCATTGTCTGGAAGATTCCCCATGAGCAGAAATTTTTGCTTCTGATTGCCGCATTAATAAATAGTAAAATAAACCGAAAATTACAATAGCAATCATACTAAACATCCGGGAAACATCTCCCTGGTGCCAGCTATCAAATGCTGCTTTATTACCAGATGCGGAAAAAACCGCGAGTATAGCAATTCGGATTCCATTGAGTACAAAAGCTAAGGTAGTAGCTACGATTGGGACAAAGATTCTTTTCTGTTTTTGGATAGGAAACATCACCAAAGCAATTGCAGAAATTCCCAGCAAATATGACATAGATTCCAAACCGGAACAACCAGGAGTGACTTCTACACCTCCCTTGGGAAGATGAATATGAACTCCTTGGATAGATACGGTAAAACCGGAATACCACAAAATAAATCCCGAAAATTTGGCGATTAAGGGTGAAATATCAATCAGCGATGAGAGTATTACTTCTGGTACTCCCAGAAAGAATAAGATAGTTAGTGATTGCCAATATTGTTTTAATCCCTTAATACCAGAAGCCAACAAAGCTAAACCAAGACCAGAAAAAACGGGTGAGAGACGCAGGAAATCAGGGCTAGGTAAAGTCGCACTTTTCCACAGCACAAAAGCAATCATTAATCCACCTAAAAAGCTGGAAAAAATTTCACTTTCTAGAATTAAGCTATGACGATTATCCCAAATTAGAGAGGCTACAGCTAAGAAAAACAATACGCTCATCGCGAATTGGGAAATTTCCCCAGATTGACTCAGTAGAGTCAGGTTAATTGTGATTAATCCCGCGCCTATTCCTAATAACCAAAACTTGGCATTTTTTAGTATTTTTATGGGAGGCTGAAGAGATTTCATATCAAGGTATTTTTCCCATATTTGGCAAATTAGCTTCCAAACTCGCCTGGGACTGCAAGTCCCAGTCTAATAGCAAAAGTCCATTAAAATGGACTGAAATCCTTATCAAGTCAGATTTATCTGACTTTCACTATTAGCCTAGGGTTTGCAACCCTAGGCGGTTGTTTTCGTGCTTATATGATAGGCTCAAGCCTCTCACTACAAACCAATAAACGTTGTTTTTGCAGAGTTGGTATTACCCACCCTGTAACTCTAAATGTTTACGCTTTTACTGCGGCTTTTTGTTGCTGCTTTTGTCTGCGACGTAGCGCTACACCAAACGCACCAGCGGTTAAGGAACCCATGATAGTCAGGGGTTCGGGGACAGGTTCGACTGCAACGTTGTCAACGCCAAGATATGAAGTATAGTTACTATCATTATCTAAGGCATTTGCCACCCCAAAACCGATGGTGTATGTCCCTGTTGTCGAAAAAGTGTAGGATTGTCTTGCTGAAGCTAGCCCATAATCACCAACATCAAATACGTCAGCCAGTAGACCGATATTAGAAGCCATCGTGCGCTACGCTTATCTTTCAAGCCTTAACGCTCCTATATTCCTCTGAGGTACGGGGCTAGGGACACACAGAGAGCGTGTTGTGCCCCGAAGATGGTCTGTACTTCACCCAATTGCAACCGCTATAATCGCAGAGACGCTCCACCGGAACGTCTCTAGGAATAACGATTTCCACTGCTACATGTGGGGGCAAAATTTTAAATTCCCGATTTAGTTTTTAACTAACTCCTCACTCCCCACTACCTCCTGCTTCTCCTGTTGCTGGCGCTTAAATCTTATGCCAATAAAAATGTCATACACAAACTCCAAAAAGTCCTTTTTATGCAACAAACCTATGGATTGAGGACTACCCTTTTCATCTAAAATTGGCTTCATTAAGTAGTAAGTTTCCTGATATTTAAACCAAGGAATAGAAGGCCATAAATGATGAACAAGATGGTAATTCTGACCCATAATCAGAATATTGAGAACCTTGCTAGCGTAGACTCTGGCGTTTTTCCAGCGATTGCGTTCTCTGTGGGGACGATGGGGGAAATAATCAAAAAATAATCCCAGTGCCCATCCAACTATGGCAGAAGGTACGAACCAAAAATTTAGTACGTAACCTAAAAAATGGTATTTAATTGCGAAATAAAAAATAGCAACTACAACCAAGCGGCTGCAAAACCATTCTAGTAATTCCCAGTTGCGCCACAGTCGCCGCCGAAAGAAAAATACCTCATGATAAAAAAAGCGAGCATTAATTAACCATAGAGGTCCGGCTGTGGAGACAAAATAATCCGGGTCGTTTTTCGGGTCATTAACATGAGCGTGATGCTGCAAATGCACCCGTGTAAATACGGGGAAAGCAAAGCCTAATATTAACGCGCTACCATGCCCTAACATGGCATTGATTATCCGGTTGCGATGGGCAGACTGGTGACATGCATCATGAATCACAGTCCCCGCAATGTGCAACGCCAGTGTGTTAATACAGAAGCAGATCCAGTCAAACCACTCCCAACACCAGTAACCAAAGTTGGATATGATTAGCATTGCCACCGCTGCAAAAAACATTAGCAGCGTGGGATTAAAAAAATCACCAGGAGGCGCTAAAAGTTCTTTAGGGGGAATTGTCAGTGGCTTGGGTGCCTCCGACGTGAGCATCGTTCACTCCTTATTGATTAAAAGCGATCGCAGTCATCTGTCAGCCTCAAAGCGAGAACTTGCGGGTGCAAAGTACCTCTTGGGGCAGGAACTATGGCAAAATCTAACAAGTCTACAAGACTGTTCAAGCCAAGGCTGGGTGCGTCCCCTAGGATAAGCTGACAACTTTGTTAAGTATTGGGTAGTTTACTACACCCTTTAAAGAATAATAAAGTTTTGTGTAGCAAAACTCATAATCTTATTTCTGGAGAAGTAACAGAATAACGGTATGATTCCAAACTAGCCTCTGAGCCTTTACAAAAAAAGCTCATTGCCTATTGCTGGTGTCAAAGAATTAGTTTATTGACATTAATTCCTAATAAATTTAGATGCTGCCTATATGCAACTAAGAGACTCGGTACGTCGCACAAAAATTGTCGCCACTATTGGTCCTGCGACCAGTAGTCCAGAAGTGTTAAGGGAGATTATTCAAGCCGGTGCAACCACACTCAGGTTGAATTTCTCCCACGGCACCCATGCGGATCATCAACGCAATATCCGTTTAATTCGCCAAACAGCATTTGAACTCAACCAACCTGTAGGGATTCTCCAAGACCTCCAAGGACCGAAAATTCGCTTGGGGAAATTTGAGAATGGCTCCATAGTTGTTGCAAAAGGCGATCGCTTTACCCTGACCAGTCGTCCTGTCGTTGGGACACAAGAAATTAGCTGCATTACTTACGAATATTTAGCTGATGAAGTGCCCCAAGGTGCAAACATTCTCCTTGACGATGGCAAGGTGGAAATGGTAGTGGAAGAAGTTGACCGCGAAAAAGGTGATTTACACTGTCGCGTCACCGTTGGTGGTCCGCTTTCCAACAACAAGGGGGTGAACTTCCCTGGTGTTTATTTGTCAGTTAAAGCCATGACTGACAAAGACCGGGAGGATTTGATATTTGGTCTCGACCAAGGTGTGGACTGGGTAGCACTGTCCTTTGTCCGTAACCCCCAGGACGTGCTGGAAATTAAAGAGCTAATTTCCTCCACAGGTAAACAGGTACCTGTAATTGCCAAAATTGAAAAGCACGAAGCCATCGAGCAAATGGAGGCGATTTTGGCTTTGTGTGACGGTGTAATGGTCGCTAGAGGGGACTTGGGGGTAGAACTACCTGCAGAAGATGTCCCCGTGCTGCAAAAGCGTTTAATCGCCACTGCAAATCGCTTAGGGATTCCGATCATCACCGCCACTCAGATGCTAGACAGCATGGTCAGCAATCCCCGTCCGACTCGTGCCGAAGTGTCTGATGTGGCAAATGCCATCCTAGATGGTACGGATGCTGTGATGCTGTCCAACGAAACCGCTGTCGGTAAATATCCAGTGGAAGCGGTGGGAACAATGGCAAAGATTGCTCAACGGATTGAGCAGGAAATGGCACTTAATTTTGATGCTCAAACCAAAGATACCCGTCGTTCCATCCCCAACGCCATCAGTCAAGCCGTGGGACAAATTGCTGAGCAGCTAGAAGCAGCAGCAATTATGACTCTAACCAAATCTGGAGCGACAGCGCGAAACGTCTCCAAGTTTCGTCCCCAGACGCCGATTTTAGCAATTACCCCCCTTGTCAACGTTGCACGGCAATTGCAACTAGTGTGGGGTGTGAAGCCGCTATTAGTACTAGATTTGCCTTCCACTACCCAAACCTTCCAAGTAGCACTGAACATGGCACAGGAAAATTTCCTGCTGTCGGAAGGTGATTTGGTAGTCATGACCGCTGGGACATTACAGGGTGTTTCCGGTTCCACGGATTTAATTAAAGTAGAAGTAGTCACAGCGGTGCTGGGTCAAGGTGTAGGTCTTGGTCGGGGTTCGATTACTGGACGAGCGCGGGTAGCACACACTGGTATAGATGTTGGTACTTTTAATGACAAAGAAATACTAGTAGCATCACGCACGGGACCCGATTTTGTGGACGCTATTCGCAAAGCCGCAGGTGTGATTACCGAAGAGGAAAGTCTCACCAGTCCCGCAGCGGTAATTGGCTTGCGTCTGGGTGTACCTGTAATTGTTGGTGTTAAGAATGCTACCTCTTTAATTCGCGACGGGTCAATTTTAACCCTAGATATGCAGCGAGGGTTAGTTTACTCCGGTGCAGTGGGTATGCCGTAATCGGGGATGGGGCATGGGGCATTGAGCATTCGGCATTGGGTAATTATTACCCATTAGCCATTACCAAGTCTCTAATCCTCAACTAACACATCAAGTGAATATTCCCAGTCTATAATCACCCAAGTTGCTAGATAGATATTGAATTGCTGGTTTGATATCTACTAACTTGGGTGATTTACTTGATATTGCTGCTTTTTTATCGAGCTTACCTATGGAATGTGTGATATAAAAAAAGGAAAATTGTGATTTCAATCACAGTTTGGCGCTACATACACCACCTAAATACAGTTGATTTTGCGTTACCATTCTTGCATAAGATAAATAGCTCACCATTTTTGCCTTAAAATCGTGAAAGACTTACCCAATTTTTCTCGCCACGGGTATCAGGTAAAACGGCGTCTTTGGCACAATCATTCGGGTGCTAGAAGTACATACCTGGCAATAAGTCTGAGAACAGGCAACCTTGTAATTATTAAACAGTTTGAGTTTGCTACACCTACTGCTAATTGGTCAGCATACGACGCTTATCACCAAGAAATTGAAGTGTTGCGTGGCTTGAATCATCGAGGTATTCCTAAATATTTGGATACTTTTGAAACATCTGCTGGATTGTGTTTGGTTCAAGAGTATATTCATGCTCCCAGTCTAGCAAAGCGGCGTAGTTTTGATGCAACTGAAATTAAGCAAATTGCTGTTTCTTTATTAGAAATTCTAGTTTACCTGCAAAATCGACTTCCTCCAATCATTCACCGCGATATTAAGCCAGAAAACATCTTGGTAGACGATAAAATCAATGTTTATTTGATTGATTTCGGATTTGCTAAAATTGGTGAGGGTGAAATCAGCATCAGTAGCATGGTGAAGGGAAGTATCGGGTTTATGCCCCCTGAACAACTTTTCAACCGTCACCTATCAGAAGCTTCAGATTTATATAGTGTCGGTGCAACGCTTATTTGCTTGCTCACCGGGACAAAATCCAGCGCTATTACTAATTTAATTGACGAGAACTATTGCATCAATTTTCGCCATTTAGTGCCGAAACTTAGTCTCCGGTGGATTGAATGGCTGGAAAAAATGGTGGAGTTGCGTCCAAAAGATAGGTTTCCTAACGCTGCTGTAGCTTTAGCAGCACTGCAACCCATTTATGTCATCCGGACTCCAGAAGTTAAAATCAACCAACCTAACCTAGATTTTCAAGCTCACAAACTAGGGGAAAAAATCTCCAAAAGCTTGACAATAATTAACCCGATTCCGGAAACTTTACTCCAAGGAAAGTGGGAAGTTGCACCTCATAGCAGCGATCCACCCCATAACCCAGATACTCATAGTTGGATTTCTTTTCATCCGGCAAAATTTGAAACTAACCATGTACCATGCCAAATTACTATTGATACTAGACATTTAATGGCTGGTGCTATTTATGAAAGAAAAATTTTATTACACACTAATTCTTTACCAGAAACAGTGGTTTTAAACCTGAAAGTACAAACTGCACCAATTCCTGTGAAAACTAAAACAATGCCTTATATTTGTATAGCATTGTTACTAGTAATTTCCGTGGTTGCTACTTGGTTTGAAATTGGAGCTTGGGAGACAATTGTGACAAAATTTGGCTCTATAGGCTTGTTTATTGCTGCATTAGTGACGGCGGTTGTGGCTGCAGTTGGTTTCGCTACAGCATTGGTAGGCAAGTATATAGGTAATTTAGTTACTCAATCAGTGTCGCAATTTAAATTTTTAAGTAAGGCTGTTACGGCTCTGATAGCTGGGTTGATGGCGATGTTTGTTGCTAGTTTTGCAGCAGAATTTAGAAATATCAGTGCAGCTTTTGAAGCCGTTGATGTAGTAGTGTTTATACTAGGATATCAGTTAGAAAATTTACTTACGGTATCTTTAAATAAAGGCTGTAGTTTCCGCTTAACCATAGCGCTATCAAGCCTGATTATTGCTTTTGGTATTAGTTTAGGTATAGGGTGGCGCTTCAGTTTTCTTAATCCTTCGGTGTTGTTAGCAGTGTTGGTATTTAGTTTACCTTTAGCGCTAATTTTGTGTTATCCATCCCTACAACGCGCAAGGATAATAACTAATTATCGCCATTCACAGCACCGCTTAATTAAGCCTTAGTTATAGCGCTTCCCAGATTCGGTTCTGTATGGCAAGAAAGAATTTACCGCCGATAGAAGAGGATGAACGCCGATTAACGCCGATAACTTTGTACCTCAGTAGACTAACAAACGCTATATAAGTCATTAGCCATTAGTCATTACCCAGTTCCTTGACCAATTTTACCGTCTCCTTCGCATTC
Source organism: Nostocaceae cyanobacterium (assembly GCA_035285345.1). GTDB lineage: Bacteria > Cyanobacteriota > Cyanobacteriia > Cyanobacteriales > Nostocaceae > JAYKJH01. The sequence continues at coordinate 22,119 of JAYKJH010000183.1, forward strand.
ACTAATGAATTAGCACACAAAATCCCCGACGCTGCTACTGCTGGAACACCAATTCCTGGCAGAGTGCTATCCCCAACACGATATAATCCGGTAATCGGCGTATGGGTAGTGGGAAACATCCCTTTACCTGCAGCAATAGCTGGACCATATGTTCCTTGATACCTGCGTAAGTAATCAGCATGGGTTAGGGGTGTACCGATTAGTTCCAACACCACACGCTGAGAAATATCAGGGATAATGCGCTCTAGAGCGCGATACAAAATTTGCGCTTTGTGGTGTTTTTTCTGTTCGTATTCCCCATTCCGCTGCCAACCTGTATAAGGTTCTAATGTGTAAGCATGAACCACATGGTGTCCCTTTGGTGCAAGAGTTGCATCCCACACCGAAGGAATGGAAATCATACAAGTATTCCCCGGTACAGTAATATCTTGCTTCGAGTCGTGAACTACTACATGATGTCCGGTAAGCTTTTCTAACCCATCCGCCCGAATCCCTAAGTGTAAATGCATAAAACTATCTATATTAGGAGTTGCTAAAGACACTTGGCGATAAGCAACGGGTAAGTCTGATTGACTCAGTAGATTGGTGTACGTATCCCAAACCGTAGCATTAGAAATTACCACTGGTGCTTTAAGAATGTCACCCTTACGCAACCTCACCCCAACGGCTTTCCCCGATTCCACTAGAATTTGCTGAACATGGCATCCTAGAAGCAATTTACCGCCCCAGCGTTCTAATCCCCGCACGAGAGCGTTAACAATTGCGCCGCTACCTCCAAGGGGATACTCGACCCCCGTTTGCGTGCGCTCTCCCAACATAAATGCTACCTCTGGGGCAATAGTTCCCTGTGCTTTTAAACCAGATAACAGAAAGCATTCCAAATCAATTAGCCGCCGCACCCAGGGGTCTTTAACAGTGCTATCCATCACACTACCAACAGAGGATTGTACCGTAAGCAAATGGGGTAGCATTTTTACTAACGACGGTAAATAACCCCTAAGCAAGACGGAAAGTATCTGCCAATCTGACCGTAGCGCTAGAGTAGGAATATCTTTCATCGCCTCGTAAAGCGGTAATAAGCGGTTTTGAAAGCATTCTAATTCCCTTGCACCTTGGGGAGTTATTTTGGCTATTTCTTGGCGATAGCGTCCAGCATCGCTGTAAACTCCAAAAGAGCCTTCAGGAAAATGGTAATGTCCTAAAGGGTCATAGCGTACCGCTGCTAAAGATTCGCCTAAAACATCGAAAACTTGTTTTAAAGGGTTGCGACTGTGGTTATCGCTCAGACCACAATAGAAAGACGGACCAGAATCAAATTCAAATCCCCGTCGTCTAAAGCTATGAGCAGCACCACCCGGAATTGTATGGCTCTCACACACAATTACCTGTTTACCGTAACGTGCTAGTAAAGCCGCTGCACATAATCCACCAATACCGCTACCAATGACTATGACATCAAAATCCTGCATCGTTAAGTTATTTGAAGAACCGTTACATAAAACCTACCCAAAGCTCCCCATAATTGGACTTTTCTCCCCTGGGTTTCGTTTACTTCCTTGCTTCATCCTGGCAACGTCGGCGTTAACCAGTCCACAGGCTAACACTGTCTAACTGACAGCTTTAGTCAAATTGATTGCAGCATTCAAATCACGGTCGATTGTGAAACCACAATGACCACATTTAAACACTCGCTCATTGAAGGTGAGTGAATATTTTTTAGTTCCGCAATTAGAACAAGTCTTAGAACTTGGAAACCAGCGGTCAACTGTAACCAGTTTTGAACCATACAGTTCGCACTTATAGGTTAATTGACGGCGAAACTCAT
>JAYKJH010000184.1:0-6927 GCA_035285345.1 Nostocaceae cyanobacterium
ATAAACAGCCAATTATAGCCAGAAAAACCTGTTTTTAGGTTGGAAAAAATACGCCATATCAGCCACCAGTTAGTATGGAATAATACATGATAAAAATAAACTGCTGGCTGGGGAATTATTATGGGACGCGCTCGTGCTAAATCTGATTTACCATCGAAAATTTGTCCTGTATGTCAACGCCCTTTTACTTGGCGCAAAAAATGGGAAGATTGTTGGAATGAAGTGAAATACTGCTCAGAAAGATGTCGCCGTCGTCGCTCTCAAGCGCAAGAATCAAACTAACTTTTAAAAGGTGACTCAAGCAGCAGAACAAAATATGGAGTTCAAAGTGCAGCCGAAGTTAATTATTCATGGGGGAGCAGGTAGTTCGCTCCAAGGAAAAGGTGGATTAGAAGCGGTCAGACAATCACTGTACAAAGTGTTGGAGGAAGTCTACGAACTGTTGTTATCGGGAGCAACGGCTAAAGAAGCGGTAGTAAAAGGTTGTCAGATGCTGGAAGACGATCCTCGGTTTAATGCCGGTACAGGGTCGGTATTGCAATCTGATGGACAAGTCCGCATGAGCGCATCGCTGATGGATGGTACATCGCAAAGCCTGAGTGGGGTGATTAATGTTTCACGAGTCAAAAATCCGATTGATTTGGCTTTGGTTCTCCAAAGTTCACCCGATCGCATCCTATCGGATTATGGCTCCGCAGAACTGATACGAGAGTTGCAAATACCCAGCTACGACCCCATAACTGACCTACGATTGCAGGAATGGGTCAAGGAACGCCAGCAGAATTTTAAAAGAACAATGGCTGGTGTGGTTGCCGAACCAGAAATGGTAGAAAATAATTCTCGCCGGGGTACAATTGGTGTAGTAGCTTTGGATGCTCGCGGACGCTTGGCAGCCGGGACATCCACTGGTGGTAAAGGCTTTGAACGCATTGGTCGCGTCAGTGATTCTGCTATGCCAGCAGGTAATTACGCTACAGTTCATGCAGCAGTCAGCTGTACTGGCATTGGCGAACATATCATTGATGAATGCTTAGCAACCCGGATTGTAGTGCGAGTCACCGATGGCATGTCCCTTAAAGAAGCTATGCAACGCTCCTTTGGAGAAGCACACCAACATCAACGGGATTTTGGGGCTATTGCTTTAGACGCCACAGGTGCGATCGCCTGGGGTAAAACCAGTGAAGCCCTGCTAGCAGGATACCATAATGGCGACCAAATAGGAGACACCCTAGAACTTCCCATAGGTACCGAAGTCGGCTGCTTGAGTTAGGAATTGGGGAATGGGGCATGGGGCATGGGGCATAGGGCATGGGGCATGAGGCATGGGGCATGGGGCATGGGGCATAGGGCATAGGGCATAGGGCATGGAGCATGGGGCATAGGGCATAGGGCATAGGGCATGGAGCATGGGGCATAGGTTAATTAATTACCCCCTGCCATTACCCATTACCCATTACCCATTACCCATTACCCATTACCCAGTCCCCAGTTCCCAGTCCTACTCAGGACTATTGAGCCTCCAGCCCGGTTTGACCACTTGACGGGAACGAGCCACAACTAAGGCATCATCCTGGACATCTTCTGTGACTGTAGAACCGGCAGCAATGGTGACATCATTACCCAAAGTAATCGGTGCCACTAAAACACTATTAGAGCCGGTTTTGGTGCGATCGCCTATTTTTGTGGTGTGTTTTTTCACGCCGTCGTAGTTAGCGGTAATGGTTCCGGCGCCGATATTTACCTGATTCCCGGCTGTGGTATCGCCCAAATAGGACAAATGAGAAACATTGGTACGGTTGCCTAGTTGAGTATTTTTTAATTCTACAAAATTACCGATGCGACATTTCTCCCCTACCGCAGCATGACCGCGCAAATGGGCATAGGGACCAACACGAGAATTAGCGCCTACAGTGCTATCTACTACGACAGAATATTGAATGGTGACATTAGCAGCAATGTGGCTATTTTCAATTAAACTACCCGGTCCGATGCGACTGCCAGTTTCAATGATTGTATTGCCCCGCAGGTGAGTTTGGGGTTCAATGATTACATCGGGTTGTAGTTCCACCGTGTCATCAATGGTGATACTAGCGGGGTCGATAAGTGTCACACCCGCAGTCATCCATTTTTCCTTGACTCGTTTTTGTAAAATGTCATAGGAATTTGCCAGTTGTAAGCGGTCGTTGATACCAAGAATTTCCTGGTAATCCTCTACATCCACCGCCATCACTGGTTGTACCATAGTTACAGCATCGGTAAGGTAATATTCTTTTTGGGCATTGTTTGCCTGCAAGTTAGGGAGTACCTTAGCTAAATCCTGCCAACGAAAGCAGTAAATTCCGGCATTGATGCGGCGATTTTGTTTTTGTGCTGGAGAGCAGTCTTTATCTTCCACAATTTGTTGGACGATATTGTCACCATTGCAAAATACCCGACCGTAGCCTTTGGGGATGGGTAAATGTGCCGTTAAAATAGTGGCAGCATTTTGGTTGTCTTGGTGTGTTTGCAACAGAGATTGTAAGGTTTGGGGTCGTAGCAAGGGTACATCCCCGTTTAACACCAACAAATCTCCAGTGTAGCCCTCTAGATGGGGAAGCAATTGTTGAATAGCATGACCTGTTCCCAGTTGCTCTGTCTGCTCGACAAACTCCAAGTTGGGTATTGACTGCAGTTGGGTTTTTACTTGCAAAGCTTGATACCCGACGATTACCATTCGTCGAGTGGGGGAAATCGTGTGACAATTGTCGAGGACTCTTTCGAGCAGAGATTTTCCACCTAACGAATGTAAAACTTTAGGCAGGTCTGATTTCATGCGTGTACCGCGTCCCGCCGCTAAAATTGCTACAACTACCATAATTAGCTATTAGTGATTAGCCACATGTTCACAGAGGCTTGAATATTACCTCTCTGGCTGTGAATTTTATAGTATTTCCCAGGTGGGTGAAGTACAGAACGTTGTAACGGCAGAACATGAGAACATTGTTCTGCCCCTAATGCCATACATCGCTCCAACGAGAAATACCATAGATGTCGGCTCAATGATATCAATGATTACGCATATAGCCCAGTACTCTGGTGCTGAAATTTACGGTGAATTGAGTCGAGGGAATGGGGAAAAAGGACAGAATCACCCATTCATGATTCCCAGCGATTAAATTTGAGACTGGCGAATAAACTCTGTAAATTGCTTGACCAGTTGGGGATTACGCCAACCCTGAGCAGCTTCTTGAGCTATTATCTCTAAAGCTTCTTCTGGAGTTAAGGCAGGTTTGTAAGGTCGTTCGCTGGTTAAAGCATCATAAATATCAATTATTTGAAATATTTGTGCTAGGTAGGGAATTTTATCTCCTTTTAATTGATCGGGATAGCCGGAGCCATCCCAGCGTTCGTGGTGATGGCGGATAATCGGAATCACTCCCTGCATACTGCGTAATGGCTGGCAAATTCTTTCGCCAATTAAAACGTGCTGCTGCATAATCACCCATTCTTGTTTGCTTAGTTGTCCTTGTTTTAGCAGTACTGAGTCAGGGATACCGACTTTGCCAATATCGTGCAAGTAGCCTCCCCATATCAAATCCCGAATTTGGTTGCGGCCTAGATGCATAAATTCGCCAAAAGCTTGTCCCAGTTGAGTTAGACGTTCGCAGTGGTTTCCGGTATTGGGGTCGCGACTCTCAATGGCTCTAGCGATAGAAAACAAAGCCTGTTCCGCATGGTCTAAATCTTCGTTTAACCGCTTCTGACGCACTAGAGATTTGACACGAGCTGCAAGTTCCATCCGGTCAAACGGTTTAGTTAAAAAATCATCTCCACCCGCTTCAATACCCCGAATGCGCGATCGCCTGTCATTGAGTGCTGTAATAAAGACCACTGGAATCAGTCGGGTATGCTCGTTGTGCTTGACTCGATGGCAAACCTCAAACCCATCCATTCCTGGCATCATCACATCCAGTAATATCAGATCCGGTTGGCTGATATCTACTTTCTCTAAAGCCGCAGGTCCGCTATCTGCTTCTATTACTTCATATCCTTCCATTGCCAATAAAGCAGTTGCTGTCATCCGGCTAGGAGAATGGTCGTCTACTACCAATACTTTCGGAGCTTCCCAGTCAAAGCGATTTACAGCGGAACCCTGAGCTAAAAGTAAAGGAGAGAGCAACTTATCATACTGGGACTTTTCAGGAGAACTCATCCAACAAAATAATGTTTGCTCTGGTTCACAATTCACATCTTCTTGCAGCGGGCTTGAAGAAAACCCTTTGATATTCTCAATCACTATCAAATCTTTGTAATAGATATTATTCACAGGGTTTGGGGGGTTTGAACCCCTAACTAGTTGTGCGCTTGATCCGGTAGTCTGTAACTTACAGTCATAAAATTGCCTAAAACAATGCATCTTCTGGTTAAAAATTGCTCAATCCCATCAGTCACTCTTGTCTAGAATTAACTGTTTATATATGACTATCCTGTGATTTCAAGCAGTTTCTAAGTAATAAAGACAACCATGCTTAGGTTATTTAGTTCATAACTCAGCACCTTGTTTATTTTGCAAAAGACTAAGAGAAAGTCTGGAATCATCAAGCTAGTTATTTTGTAAATAGTGAATTTACGGATGTTTTTTAACATGATGACAACCAAGTAAGTATATTTGACATGTTTTTTTGATATTAAAACTGGGGTAATTGTAACCTCAAGTTTTTAGTTTCAGCTACGTGTGCTGCAATATTACACACGAAAGTTATAAAGATAATCAAAGTTGCCTAAATCATTAGTCGCAGTGACTACTACTTATATATTCGAGTGATTTAAATCACTAAAAACTGTGACTAAAGTAGTTGCGGTTATTAAAATATATACCTGTACAGCAGGTATAAACAGTGCAAAATCAAAAGTCAACAGCAAATATATGGATTCTTGACCGGGTTATCACGAGTATTTATTAAGATGCACACAAAGCTGTGTGTAACAAAATTATAATCTTATTTAAGTGTAATATTTTTTGCTTAATTTTTATATGTTAATAACCACCTCTTTCGCCAACGAGAGGTAGACTCAAGAGAACTAGCTTGTTGCTCTAACTCTCGCTGCTTAAGGATTTCACTCGCCGAAGAACAGAACTGCGGATCGCGGTAGGGAATAGCAGCACGGGTTTGTAAATGCTCTTGTTCTGCGAGGGAAAGCTGTGGTAAATTTACAAGCGAGGATGAATTTTGGTGGGTTGCTACTGTACCTGGTGATTTTCTACCTACGGGTGGTGTGGAACCAATTTGTAACCCAGCTTGCAACAAGGCAGTGCGGACAGCAGCAGCACAAGAGTAGGTTGCCAGTAAGCCATCTAACTGTAAACAACTAGCAACTTTTGCCAGGAATTCCACCGTCCACAGTTGGGGACAAACTGGCGGTGAAAAGGGGTCAAGAAAAATCGCATCCGCTCTAAACCCGGAGTTATATACTAAATCAATAGTCGTTCTTGCATCCCCAATCAAAAGATTAGCCTGTAATTGGGGAGTATTTGCTTGATATTTAAAAGCTAGTTGATGGAAAATATCCAGATAATTATCCATCCAATAGTCAAATAATTTCTGGGATATGACAGCTTGGGGTACAGCAGGATTGAGTTCTAAACCAATTACCTCAACGTAGCAATGAGGATTCACCTTCCAAATCGTGGCAACAGCCGCCGCAGTATTATATCCTAAGCCATAACAAACATCCAGTAGCCGCAATCTGGGTTGTATAGCTCTTTTTTCTAGTTGTGTTGGGACGACAAACTTGAGTAAACTTTCTTGATGCGCTCCATAATGGCTATGGAAAGATTCACCAAAATCAGTGGAAAAGAAGGTGAAAGAGCCATCGGCTGTAGGTTGGGGGACAAAACTCTCTAATTCTTCCATTGTGAAAGCTGTAATCGATATTGATGCTTATGACTGACACGCCATTTGTTATAACTGCTTCACGGCTGCTGCAATACCTCAACGAAAAAGAAGTGGTAATCGTTGATTGTCGCTTTTCTTTAGCAAATCCACAACTGGGACAGGAACAGTACACCATCAGTCACATACCAGGAGCATTTTACCTAGACTTAAACCTGGATCTTTCCAGTCCTGTACAACAGCATGGGGGAAGACATCCTTTACCAGACCCCATAGAGTTAGCCAAAAAGCTAGGTGCCATTGGTGTGCATTCCCAAAAAACCCTGGTTGTGGCTTATGACGATTCTCGCTGTGCCTTTGCTTCCAGATTGTGGTGGTTGTTGCGCTATCTGGGACACGAGCAAGTAGCAGTGCTAGATGGCGGTTTTGCAGGATGGCAAAAAGCAGGTTATCGTGTCACAGATGTGCTTCCCCAACCCCAACCGGGGGAATTTATTCCCCAAGTGCAACCCTCATTACTAGTAGAAATTGATTATGTCAAACAGCACAAAGATTTACCAGGGGTAGTATTAGTAGATTCGCGAGAACCAGAACGCTATCGAGGCGATCGCGAACCAATTGACAAAATTGCTGGTCATATTCCTGGTGCAGTTAATTATCCCTGGCAAGACGTAACAGATGCAGTCGGTTATCTTCAACCGCTCACCGAGCAACGCGATCGCTGGGGACAAATTCAGCCAGATACAGAAATTTTAGTCTATTGTGGTTCCGGCGTCACGGCTTGTGTGAATTTACTATCTCTGGAAATAGCTGGCATCAAAGGCGGTAAACTTTATGCTGGTAGTTGGAGCGACTGGATTAGTTATAACTAATTGATGTCCAAGATGTTCTTGTTTCATGACCAGACGCTAATTGTTACTCTAGTTGATTGACATCCTCCCACCGCTAACCCTTGCGGGTATAGCGGGGGATTCCAAGAATCACTTCTTGGGATTCCTCTTTCCACGACTCGGCTTATTTGGAGGAGTTTCCCCACCCAAACAGAGGTCGATGT
>JAYKJH010000185.1:0-6820 GCA_035285345.1 Nostocaceae cyanobacterium
TCAACTACCCCTTGCCTTGTCAAACCTGCGGTTTGAGTTAGTTAAGGGGTGTTTCGCTTTTAGCCCTCGATTCATCTCGCCGCCAAATCAAAGATTATGGCGGGAGCCTTCTCTCGGAATTAGGTAAAATCTTGAAAAATTTCTTAAAGCGTAACGGCGAAATGCAGGTTGGGCGGTCAACGGAGGTGTCACTGTGGCTGATGAAAGCTTTTCCGATGTCAAGCCAGAGGAAACAGGAGTGGTAGAAGGTGCCACATGGTCGGAAGAAAAACCATTTATCAGGCGACGGTCGCGGGGGTGGCTGGTTCCTCTGTTGGTGGGAACAGGTTTGGGGGCAGTGGTAGCTGTTGGTGTGGGTAGGTTAGCGACTAATCGTCCCGCACAGCAGACACCAAACCCAGCACAACCAGCGACGAGTGAAACAGCCCCGGCAATGACTGTGACTGTTGCCTCGGTAGAATCAACTAGTGTAGCTCGTAGTCTTGACACAACGGGGACAGTCCAACCACGGGAATTAATCCCCATTTTGCCCCAGAGAAATGGGTTGCAAATTAGACAAATCCTTGTTAATGAAGGAGATGTGGTGAAATCGGGTCAAGTGCTGGCAATTTTGGATGATTCGGAACTCCAAGCTCAAATTGACCAAGCTCAAGCCGATTTAGCAGCCAGACAGGCGGATTTGGCATCGAGAAGGGCAGATTTAGAATCAAGAACAGCTGCGGTAGGTTCCAATGAAGCCACAGAAGCATCAAACCTGGCTACTGTAGCCGCTAGGGAAGCCGAAGTGCAGCAAAGACAAGCTGATTTAGCCCAAGCGAAAGCAAAGCTAGAAGACGCCGAAAGAACTTTACGCCGCAATCAGCAACTCAAAGCCGCCGGTGCCATTAGCCAGCAGGTGGTAGATACTAGCGCTACAGCAGTTGCTACTTCCAAAGAAGCAGTCCGGGTTGCAGAAGCGAATATCCGTAGCGCTAGAGCAAATGTCCTGGGCGCCAAAGCTAATGTCAAAAATGCCCAAGGTGCTAGAAGCGGTGCCGAAGCTAATACCAGAAGCGCCGCTCAAGCAGTAGAAAGCGCCCAAGCAGCAGTTCGGAGTACAGCAGCTAGAGTACAGCAGTTGAAAACCCAACTCAATCAAACTATCGTCAGGGCACCCGTGGGTGGTATTGTGGCGGAGAAACTCGCCCGTGTTGGGGATGTGACCGGGATAGCACCTCAAGGTCAGACAGGAAATGTCATTGGTGGGTCACAAAAACTGTTCTCGATTATCCGCGATGGGGCACTGCAATTAGAAGCAAAAGTTCCGGAAGTCAATCTGCAACAGGTGAAACCAGGGGCAAATGTAACGGTTACTTCCAATACCGACAACCGCCTGAAGTTGACAGGACAGGTTAGAGAAATCGACCCAACAATTAATCAGCAAACCAGGGAAGCCACGGTGAAAATTGACTTACCACCAAGTTATTTACTGAAGCCAGGGATGTTCGCTCGTGCCGCAATTACTACCAGTACCACCTTGGGAGTAGCAGTTCCTCAACCCGCAGTGCAATACAAACCAGATAGAAAAGCGGTGGTGTTCACCCTATCAGGTGAAGACACGGTGAAAGAGCAGCGAGTAGAACTAGGAGAGATTCTCAATGGTGGCAAGGTGGAGATTAAGCAAGGTGTGAAAGTGGGCGATCGCGTGGTAGTCAAAGGCGCCGGTTTTCTCAAAGATGGCGACAAGGTGAAAGTAGTTCAGTAGTCATTAGTGATTAGTTCTTGACTAATGACCAATGACTAATGACCAATGACTAATGACTAAATTACTAATTCTATGTCCTTCAATATCTCCGCTTGGTCGATTAAAAAGCCGGTTCCGACGATAGTTTTATTCATCCTATTGACGGTAGTTGGTTGGTTCTGTTTTACTAGCTTGGGGATTGATACTAATCCCAATATTGATGTCCCGACAGTTTCTGTGACTGTTACTCAACCAGGTGCAGGTCCGGCGGAACTGGAATCCCAAGTGACCAAGAAAATTGAAGATGCTGTCGCTGGGTTGGGGAACATCGATGAGATGCGATCCACCGTCAATGATGGTGTTTCGACGACGGTGATTAACTTTGTCTTAGGAACCAACAGCGATCGCGCTACCAATGATGTCCGCAACGCTGTTGCTCAAATTCGTCAGAGTTTACCAGGAGATATCAACGAACCTATCGTCCAACGTCTGGAATTTGCCGGGGGACCCGTCTTAAACTACGTAGTGACATCCGATAAGCGGTCTGTGGAAGAGTTAAGCAACCTGGTTGACCAAGAAATCAGCCGTGCTTTGCTAGCTGTCAAAGGTGTAGCACAGATTCGCCGTGTCGGTGGTGTAGACAGGGAAATTCGGATTAATCTTGACCCGTCGCGTTTGGAATCTCTGGGAATTACTGCTACCCAGGTAAACGACCAAATGCGCGCCTTAAATATTAACCTCCCCGGTGGACGAGCGGAAGTTGGCGGTAGCGAACAAAGTATCCGTACCCTCGGTAGCGCTAGGAGCGTTGAAGACCTGCGGAAGTATGAAATTGTCCTCCCCAGTGGCGGTTCCGTTCCCTTGTCTAGCTTGGGAAGCGTCGAAGATAAGTATGGTGATGTCCGCCAAACCGCCCGCTTGAATAACAAACCCGTAGTAGCATTTGAGGTATTGCGGAGTACGGGTAGCGTCATGGTGACAGTAGAAGAGGGTGTCACCAAGGCAGTGGAAAAACTGGAAAAAACCCTTCCCCCGGATGTCAAGCTGCAATTAATTTTTACCAGAGCCACCTTTGTTCGTGAATCCTACGACAGCACGATTGAGGAACTTATCCAAGCTTCCGTCCTAGCAGTAATAGTTATCCTAGTATTTTTACGTAATTGGAGAGCTACATTAATCACGGCTGTAGCTCTCCCCCTGTCGATTCTGCCCACCTTTGCAGTGCAATATGCCCTGGGTTATACCCTGAATAATATGACCTTACTAGCGCTAGCTTTGGCGGTGGGTAACTTGGTGGATGATGCCGTCGTGGAAATTGAAAACATGGAACGGCACATGGCAATGGGTAAACCGCCCCGGCAAGCGGCTCTAGATTCCTCCGCAGAGGTAGGTTTAGCGGTGATTGCTTCTGCTGCTACAATTATCGCCGTGTTTATGCCTGTGGCGTTTATGGGCGGTATTCCGGGGCAATTCTTCCAACCTTTTGGTGTCACTGTTGCTGTGTCTACCATCTTCTCTACCTTGGTAGCGAGGATGGTAACGCCGATGATGGGGTCGTATTTGCTTAAGGATACAAGCAAAAATCTGGGTAATAAAAATGGCAAATCCCCACTCAGCACTAAACAACGGCGCTTTCAGCCCTATAAATCGCTGTTGCAATGGTCACTGCGGCACAAGTTGACAACCCTTGGTATTGCTGTGGCTTTCTTCATTGGCAGTGTCATGCTAATACCTTTGATTCCCAAGGGTTTTGTGGATAACAGTGACATCGGTATTTCCACTGTATCTATCGAACTGCCTCCTGGTTCTACCTTGGATGATACTAACAAAGCAGTGTCCCAGGTGACAGATATTATACTGAAAAGCCCAGTTGTGGAAAGCGTCTTAGCAACCGAAAAGGTAGATTCGGCGACGCTGACGGTGAAACTCAAACCCAAGGAAGAAAGAACGATTGCTCAGGTTGACTTTGAAAATCAGGTGCGATCGCAATTTTCCCAAGTTCCAGGGGCACGAGTCAGTTTCCAAGGACAAGGTGCAGCCGGAAGCAGCAAGGATTTAACGATTGTCCTCAAGAGTGAAAATGCAGAAGCTCTAAACCAAGCGGCTAATGAAGTGGAAAAGCAGGTGCGAACTGTACCGGGGTTGGTGGAAGTATCTTCCACCGCTAGTTTAGTGAAGCCAGAAATTCTCGTCGTTCCCGACCCCCAACGAGCAGCAGATTTAGGTGTGACGGTGCAAGCGATTGCTCGGACGGCTTCCTTAGCGACTATTGGTGATAATGATTCGAGTTTGGCGAAATTTAACCTAACAGACCGCCAAATCCCGATTCGCGTCCAAATTGACCCAAAAGCACGGCAAAATATTAACACCATCAGAAATCTGCAAGTTCCCTCCTCTAGGGGTGGGTTGGTGCCCTTGGTTGCTGTTGCAGATATCCGCTTTGGTAGCGGTCCTGCAACTATTAACCGCTACAACCGTTCACGGCAAGTAAGTATAGAAGCGAACTTGCAAAGCGTTTCCTTGGGTGATGCAGTCCAAGCAGTGAACAAGCTACCAGCATTGCAAAGTTTACCCCCGGGTGTAGAACGACAATCTGCTGGGGACGCTAAGATTATGGCGGAAATTTTCGGTCGCTTCGGTAGCGCTCTCGGCTTGGCGGTAATGTTTATCTATGCAATTCTGGTGCTGTTGTATAACAACTTCCTGTACCCAATTGCAATTATGGCGGCGTTACCCTTCTGTTTGGGAGGAACGCTGATTGCCTTGATGATAGCCCAAAAAGCCTTGGGACTCTATGCTTTGATTGGGGTGGTGCTGCTGTTGGGTGTGGTCACAAAAAACTCGATTCTGTTGGTGGATTATACCATCATTGGTATGGAAGAGGGGATGTCCCAGCGACAAGCACTGATTGAAGCTGGTGTCTCCCGTCTGCGTCCGATTCTGATGACTTCTCTAGCAACGATTGCTGGTACGGTTCCTCTAGCTTTGGGTATTGGTGCCGGTGCCGAAGTGCGTCAATCTATGGGGATTGCTATTTTGGGCGGTTTCACTACCTCGACTCTGCTGACGCTGCTAGTGGTGCCGATGCTGTTCAGCTATATCGACAACTTCCAGAATTGGGTTGTGAATCTATTGCGCTATGGTTTTGGTGGTCAGAAGCGACGCAAGGGTTTTGGGAACTCAAAGGTGCGTGTCGCTGAGGTTGGTGAGGACAAGTCGAAATTGCCAGTAGGGAAATAATGATATAATGGTTCTTGCCTCTATTTGGGGTAATTGCCATTTGCGGGTGTAATTCAGTGGTAGAATGTCACCTTCCCAAGGTGAACGTCGTGGGTTCGAGTCCCATCACCCGCTTTTTTTTAGTGCTGAGTGGTAGGGGCTTTCGCATTGCCTTGCCCGTACTGCTAAGAATAAGGGTAGGGTGGGCATTGCAGCAAAATTTGGGCATCTCTACTATTAAATAAATAACGGTAATGCCCACCCTACAAGCTGACAATAAGGTAAGCAATATGCTCATCAAACGCCAAATTAAAGATGGGGTTCCATGCCTATATCTCGCTGAAGAAAGCTACAACGCAGATAAGAAGCGAGGAGAGACGAAAATAATTAAGTTTCTGGGGGTAGAGGAACCAGCTACCGTTGGCAATATGACCAACGAGTTTGCAGTTGTTTGGGCAGAGGGAAGGACGCTAGGAAATGCTGTGTCGTTTAGTGAACGTGTTATAGGAAAGTTCCCAGAAGGCTCAAGCGGTGAAGGGGTGATTTTACCCTGCGATATTGTACCGTGCGGCAAGTTTCGCAACGGAGCGCAGCGCTTGTGGTGTCGCACGCATCAAGTACATTGGGGGACTAAAGCAGATTTGCAGCAAGCGGCACGAGAAGGCGAAGAGGGTATCAGATGCGCGAACGCCAAACAGCCAATGCACTACACCAAATATCCTTTAGTTATTGATCCAAGCGATTATGCCGGGGGAATTGGTATCTGGGCGGCGCTACCAACAGCAATCAACACTACAGACGAGCCAGACATTGATAGAGTCAAAGTTCATGTACACGCACGCCCCAAAGAAGGTGGTAAAAAATCTATTGATAACAACTTTCCAGCAGTGGTAATAACAGCAAACGACATATTACCTTTGCTCGGTGTTATGGAGGAGAAAAAAAGAGTTGTCATTGCGCCACCATCAGCACTCGCGTATTTAGAAGCATTGATTAACAGTCTGCCATTGGGTACGCTTAACTGCAACAAATGCCATCATCCACATTTAGACCTGGGTGATTTTGCAAAGAATCCACATAAAAAGCATTTCTGTGGTAATTGCGGGACTGATTCTAATTGGTCGAAACAACCAATTGTCAGCAGTCCTCTCAAGGAATTAGCAGACAAATTCACAAAAAATCCCAATTTTATCAAAAGCGACCGCACCCTTGACCTCCGAGACTATCAGGACTGCCAAGTAAAAGTATGGTCGTCAACCCCAGCTATTCTCTGGACTGCAAATCAACCTCAAGAAACGGGCATTCACGTTCACATCTATCAAGGAGACAAAAAAATTGTTGATGATACTTTTGGGGAAGTCACATGGCTTGATGGTTCATGTATTGAACGAGACAAACTCCTTTCACAGATGCTAGACAAACTCAAAAAGATAGACGATATCATGTCCGCTTAATTAGACATAATTCCCATGTTGATTACATTCCACTTCATCTGAAAGCGCTCGCAAATATCGGTAGTAGGAAGGAAAAATTCCAGGGCTAGTAGCAATGGAGGAGTGCGATCGCATTACGAACACTTAGGAGGGTTAAGCACCTACTGTTTGACCCCGACCCTGAACCTGTTGCAATTGGTACATATGGTTAAACAGATTCCAGCAATATTCCTCTGGCAAACCGCAGGTGACAGCACCGCGCAAAACAACGTTAAAGTACCAGTCATTGGGCGCAATTTCTGCTGATAACTTGTTCACCACCACGTAGGTACGCACATTTTTGTATACTTTACCTTGACAGTGAATATCTACAAATTCTTGACGATAACCACCTTGGGGAACATCTTCCCGTTCATCCAAGCGATCGCTTAATCTCCACGGCAGT
>JAYKJH010000186.1:0-8081 GCA_035285345.1 Nostocaceae cyanobacterium
GGTTGTCCATTCCATGAAGGTAAATAAATGGCTGACACAGTAGTGAAATACAGTAGTGAAATATAGAATTTGCGCGACCATGTGATTCATCATTAGGGAAGAGGTAATAGGTAATGCGGTGATTACCCATTACCATTCCTATATACTCCATCCCACAGCAGCAGCAATCTGACCTGCTAGTTTTCAATGAGAATTGCAATTGTTAACGACATGATAACGGCTGTTGAGACGCTACGGCGCGTCTTAATGACTGTCCCGGAATATCAAGTAGCTTGGATAGCGCGGGATGGTGTCGAAGCCGTTAACAAATGCGCCCAAGATACCCCTGATTTAATTTTAATGGACTTGGTGATACCAGTGATGGATGGGGTAGAGGCGACTCGTCAAATCATGCAAAGCTCTCCCTGTGCCATTTTAGTAGTGACAGCTAGCGTGGGGGAAAATGCATCTAAAGTATTTGCTGCAATGGGATATGGAGCGTTGGATGCTGTTAATACTCCAGTTTTGGGGGTTAGCGGGAACCCTGAGTCTGCCCAAGCTTTACTTAATAAAATTGTCACTATTAGTAAACTAATTGGAAAATCAACCCGGACTTCCAAATCAAAAGCCTCTGCTGACAATTCTCAATCTCCACTGCCAACTATTTGCTCTCGTCTTGTACCCCTAGTAGTCATTGGTTCTTCTACCGGCGGACCAAACGCTCTAGCGGCTATTTTATCTCAGTTACCAGCCAATTTTAACGCCGCTATCGTAGTGGTGCAACACGTGGATGCTCAGTTTGCTGGTGGTATGGTGGAATGGTTAAACCCACAGACACCATTAACAGTGCAGTTAGCAACTGAGGGAAGTCATTTAGAAGTGGGAAAAGTTTTGATTGCTGGTACAAACGACCATTTATCATTGCAACCCAATTTAAGATTAAGTTATATTAAAGACCCAATTGATTATCCCTATCGTCCTTCAGTTGATGTTTTATTCAAAAGTGTAGCTCAGCACTGGAGACGCCAAGGCATTGCTGTACTATTAACAGGTATGGGCAGAGATGGTGCTGCTGGAATGAACTTGTTACGCGCTAAGGGATGGCATACCATCGCCCAAAATCAGGCAACTTGCGTGGTGTATGGAATGCCAAAAGCAGCTGTTGAATTAAATGCTGCTGTAGAAGTTTTGCCTTTGGATGCGATCGCACCAACCCTCATGGCACAATTACCAGTTAACTGTTAGTCAGCTATATTTTCTCACCCTAACCTATTTTAAGCTCAAAGTCGTGATACAAGATCCGATTACAGTCTTACTCATCGACGATCAGCCAATGATTGGTGAAGCAGTGCGTCGAATGTTGAGTACTGAACAAGATATTACCTTTCATTACTGTAGCGACCCTACCCAGGCTTTCAAAGTTGCTAGGTCATGTCAGCCTACCGTCATTTTACAAGACTTAGTGATGCCGGAAATGGACGGACTGGTTTTAGTGCGTTTTTTGCGTGCCGATAATTCTCCGACAAAATACGTTCCGCTAATAGTTCTTTCTAGTAAAGAAGAACCCATCATCAAAGCCAAAGCTTTTGAATTAGGCGCTAACGATTATATAGTCAAACTTCCAGACAAGGCAGAACTAATTGCCCGCATCCGTTACCATTCTAAAGCCTACGTTAACTTACTCAAACGCCAGGAAGCCGAAGCTATCCTGCAAGCAGAAAACTTCCGCATGGCTAAAGAACTAGATATGTTGCGTCAAATGCAACAAATGATTCTGCCTAATTCCGATGAATTAGAAGCTATAACAGATTTAGATATTGCAGGGTTTATGGAACCTGCAGACGAAGTTGGAGGTGACTACTATGACGTGCTTTACACAGATGATATCGTCACAATTGGCATCGGTGATGTCACTGGACATGGACTAGAAAGTGGTATTTTAATGGTGATGACGCAAACAGCAGTCCGTACTCTGAAAGAAATTCGCGAACTCAATCCAGTTAAATTTTTAGATGCGCTGAATCGCACTATTTATAAAAATGTCCTCCGGATGAATTCCGAGAAGAATTTAACGTTAGTTATCCTCACTTATTCCCAAGGAAAAGTCAGTATTAGCGGTCAACATGAGGAAACAATTGTAGTGCGAGATGGTGGTCATGTTGACCGCATTGATACGATGAATTTAGGGTTTCCGATTGGGTTAGATGAAACGATTACTGATTTTATTAATCATACCACTATCAAATTAAATCCCGGTGATGGAATTGTCCTCTATACCGATGGGATTCCGGAAGCATTTAACATGGAGAAAGAACAATATGGATTAGATAGATTCTGTGATGTGATTAGTAAAAACTGGGATGGCTCTGCCGCACAAATTAAGCAAGCCATCATTGATGATGTTAAGAAATTTATTGGTGAGCAAAAAGTTTTTGATGATATTACTTTAGTTGTAGTTAAACAAAGAGACATTGAATATCCAGAAATATCGGAGTTAGAAGAATTAGATGAGTCAGAAGAATCACTTGAAGAAGAGGAAATAACTGATGAAGAAGAAATGAATGAGTCAGAAGAAAATTTTCAACAAGAGGAAATAACTGAAAATAAAAGAAAAAAATTGCGATTTTTCCGGAGAAAATGAAGAGTTATCAGTCTATAGCGTTTCCTAGTCTACTGAGGTACAAATTTATCGGCTTAAGAAAGCGTTCATCCTCTTCTATCGGCGGTTAATTCTTTCTTGCCATACAGAAGCGAATGTGGGAATCACTATCATCTTTCTCAACCACTCGGAATTGATAGAACAATTATTTCATAACT
Organism: Nostocaceae cyanobacterium; assembly: GCA_035285345.1. Lineage (GTDB taxonomy): Bacteria > Cyanobacteriota > Cyanobacteriia > Cyanobacteriales > Nostocaceae > JAYKJH01. The sequence goes on from JAYKJH010000186.1 coordinate 2,797, forward strand.
TTAAAATGCATCTACCTATGAAGCAAACTTTTGGAGAATTTATTGAACAGTTTCCCTTAGCTCATAATTCTTTGGAACTGAGCTTTACTGAACGTTTTCAACCTAGTAAACAGTCGTGGCGGAATATTAATTTATCATCTGAGTTTTTAGCGGAATATTTTTTAAATTTTCTAGCCCTTGATGAAAATAAACCAGAGTCGGAAGAGTGCCGTGAAGAAATTAAACATGCTCTGACTTATGTAGGTAATGAACTATTAGAAAATGCTACAAAATTTCACGAAGCACCGCAACATTATCCAGTTAAATTTGGCATTCATTTTCTAGAAACCTCAGAAATAATCAAGGCTGTGATTTTTACTAAAAATAGTATTAGCTCACAAAAAGTTGAAAATTTTCAAGCTTTGATTACAGAATTACTCAGTAGGGATACTAATGAGTTATATATTCAGCAGATTGAAAAAACAGCCGCAGACGAAGATAGCGAAGCCTCTGGCTTAGGTTTGTTAACCATCATCAATGATTATGACGCCAAATTAGGCTGGAAATTTGCATCCGAACCCAGCAATCCCCAAATTACCATAGTTACTACTATGGCTCAAGTAGATGTATAATCTAATAAAAATTGTTTTAGCAACAGATAGCAATAAAAGTAAAAATAACTTATGTCTAATCAAGAAGTCAAAGCCGAAGACTATCAAGTTACACACGAATCTGAAACCGCAACGGTTTATTTTCAAGGGAAAATCAGTTTAGGGGGACCTAAAGATTATGCTCCTATTGTTAATCTGCTTAACGAAGCTGCTGACTTAACACCTCCAATTTTAACATTAAACGTAAAAGAACTAGCATTTCTCAACAGTTCAGGAATCAGTATGCTATCTAAATTTGTGTTGGGAATGCGGAAAAAGAAAGGGATGCAATTAGTGGTGCTTGGCTCAAAAAAAATGCCTTGGCAAGCTAAATCTTTAAAAAACTTAGAACGATTGCTTCCAGGTTTAAAACTGGTAGTGGAATAGAAACTTATGACAAGTTATCAAGCTAGAGCAACTGAGATGCTAGAAAATTTACTACATCAAGCACATCAACTGCATCAGTTAAATATCGCGCTTTTGATACCGATTAGTTTACTAATTACGGGTATTGTAACCGGAATATTATATATATTCTTATTTTATATCTTGCGCCCCATTTTTCGGACATTTGAAGGGAGCCAAGCGGACATTGCACTCGTTACATTAAATGTTTCTGCCTCTCCTGCTCTCATTGTCTGCGCTATCCTTACCCTGAAAATCACTTTTGATAAATTAATAGCTATTGCTATTCTGCCAGCAATCCAAGGCATTCTAACAGCGAGTTTAATTATCGCTTTTAGTTATTGGTTTGTGCAATTATTTATCCAAATTTTTATCTACTACGTCAAACGCTACACTCAACAAACAGAAGCGATGTGGGATGACGTATTGCTGCCAATTCTAGAAGCAGTTATCCCTGTAATTGTCTACATTTTTGCTGCTGGGTTGGTTCTCAAATCCTTTGGGGTTGACTTAAGTGGAATTTGGGTAGCTCTGGGTGGTGCTACTTTTGTTCTTGGTTTTGCACTGCAAGATATTTTGGCTAATTTTTTTAGTGGAATAGTTTTACTTATTGATACTCCTTTTCGATTTGGTGACATCCTACTTCTAGAAGATGGTTCCATCGGAATGCTCCGGAAAATTGGGATTCGAGTGACTCATCTATATATATTTAGTACTCATTGTGATGTTTACATTCCTAACAGCGTCTTGCAAGGACAAAAAATCACAAATCTCAGTCGTCCAACTTCTTTCTACCATCACTCTATCTCTATAGAAATTCCCTCAGAATGTAACCTAGATGAATCTAAAAAGCTGATAGAAGAAATTGTCTTAGCTCATCCCGATACCCTAGGGGATATCGAACACAAATTGGAGGTGATGGAGGAATACTATAACGGTGAGGAAAGTGACTCCTTACTCATTGAACAACAACAAATTGGTAAAGCACGGGTAATGGCTGAACAGGCTGTGAATTTGAAATTAGAGGAAATTGAACAAGCCTTAGAAGCTTTGGTTGTGACTGTGCAATTTGCTGAAAAGGGTGGTTTAACCCAAGACGAAATGGAAAATGTCCAACAAGAATATCAAGGTGTTCTAGAACTTATGGGTTTCCAATTAATTGAGGAAACCAATAACAACCGTACTGTATTTAATTTTCAAGAAACTAACGATAGCGAGGGAGTTGTTGAATTAATCAGGGAATGGTATAGAAATTGGATACAAGACCCTAATTTACTTGATGAAGACCAATTTTTTATCTCTGATGAATGGGAGCGGAAGATTAATTTATTAAAACGAAGAGCGCAGCGATTGTCACAAAAAATCTCCAACCCTCAAGCTGACGAATCTCGTTTAGATGATTATGTTATAGACTTCATTAAATGGCTCAAAGACAAGTTAAAAGCGCCGCGCAAAAAATGGCAAGAACCAAAAATAAGCATGACAGGAATGAATCATGATGAGGAATCTTCCTATTTTGTCGGCTTGGAAATTTCATTTTTTGTCGATGATATTAAACTAGAAGATGGTAAACGAGGTGAGCGCGTGAAAAGCCAAATTTATCAAGAAATATTCCGCCATTTCAAAAACACTTATCTTGATTTAGGGGAGTTAGAGGAGGAGATTTCTAACAATCACCATCAACTAGATACCTCATACTCATAAAATAACTGACGGGTCTGGTGAATATCGGCAGACCCGTCAGCAACACAGAGCTATTAAATACAAGGTTGTCCTCCACAACCAACTTGCTATATAGGTCTCGTAGTCCTCACGCTAACCTCCCATAGTTGCATCTTCCTAGACCTTGGTTTGGCTTGGTTGTTACCTGATGACTTCAGCAACCAGACTTGCCAACTTTTTCTATGTTAGAGGTTCACTACGATTCCACTTATATATTAGCATTATTGTCTGCACTAGGGGTCTATCTTTAGCGATAAAACTGTTAAAAATAATTGCGGTAAATGATTTAACTCAGCGTTGACATACCCTTATTTTCTAAGCCTTTTCCATCAGTTACCGACAAATAATTTTGGCAATTCTCAATGTTAAGAACAGTAAAGAATATTCAATATAAGCAAATTAACGTTGCGCCGCATGAAAAGCTGAATAAAATTAACATCAAACGTATCAATCAAATGGGAATTCTCTACAACATGTCATCAACAAAGTAGAGACGCAATATATCACGTCTCTACACTTAGCACTGTTGGACTTTCTACTCAGCACTACTGAAAGGAGACAGAGATGGAAAGCTTTGATTTTGTGATTTTGGGTGCCGGATTGGGTGGACTTTCTGCTGCAGCTTGCTTAACACGACAAGGGTATAAGGTTGTGGTATTGGAAAAGCACTACTTAGCTGGTGGTTGCTGTCATACCTTTGATTACGGTGAATATAGCTTTTGTGCTGATGTTCACTATATTTCTCAATGTGACTCAACTAAAACTATCGGTCAATTCCTCAACTATATTGAGCGAGATGTACCCTTCAATAGCTTAGATCCAGACTGTATCGATAGGGTAATCACCCCAGAGGTAGATTTCAAAATTCCATTAGGTTGGGAAAATCTGCGATCGCGTCTGATAACCGAATTTCCGGAAGAAAAAAATGCCATCAACCGCTACTGTGATGAAATCAAGCAATTACATCAAGAAATGCACAGTTTAGTCCGGGAAGTCCACTGGTACAATCGTAACTGGTCAGACTGGTTAAAGTTACCCAAATACTGGAATTTATTCTGGAAGCGTAACTGGACACTACAAGATTTATATGACCATGTGGGATTATCACCCAAATTGCAAGCAGTTTTAGCCGGACAAAGCGGTGATTATGCGCTTCCACCCAAAGAAATTGCACTTATGACTCATACTTCTTTAGTGTGGGATTACTCCGAAGGTGCATACTATCCCAAACATCATTTCAAGCACTTTGTAGATACCATTGTAGAGGCAATTACCGCTGGTGGTGGTGTTGTTCAATTATCGACACCAGTTGAACATATTCAAGTTAGCAACCGCAACATTCAGAATGTAACTGCTAATGGCATAAGCTACCATGCTAGAATCGCTTACATCAGCGACCTCGACCCAAAATTAACTGTACAGTTAATGCACGATGGTGATGCTTTAACTCAACGGGAATATCAGCGTCTGACTGGCTATGAATATTCAGCTAGTGCTTTCAATATTTACCTGGGTTTAGATAGTCGCTTCCAGCCAGAAAATTACGGTATTGGTAACTGGAATATCTGGTACTACCCGACGGGAGACTTGAATCAAGAGTATCAAAGACAACTGCAAGAAGATATGAGTCGTCCGTGGATTTTCTTATCATGTCCGACGATGAAATCCAGTTCTCCGGGGATGGGTCCAGAGGGACATCATGTATTGGAAATTGCTACAGTTTGTCCCTACGAACCCTTTGAACATCTGCACAAAACCGACAATAAAGCCTATAAAGCCAAAAAGCGAGAGGTTTACCAGCAAATTATGACCAGCGTCCGGGATTTAATTCCTGATGTGGATAAATACGCTCGAATGAAAGTTTACGGTACACCTACAACCAGCGAGTTTTATTTGGGACAACCCCAAGGCAATATTTATGGTGCAAAATTGATACCCAAACAGGTGGGTTTGAACCGTCTGGGATATGTGACGGAGTTGTCTAATCTTTACATGGTTGGTGCCAGTGCTGGATATCCCAGCGTACCGGGTGTGATTGGTAATGGGATGGATGTGGTCCAATTGATTAGCGGACAGTCGGTCTGGGGTAGGAAGGAAACACGCTCACCGGCGATCGCTGTTAGATAGGATAAAAATGGAACTACAGATAAACATAGATACACACAGATAGAATTATCTGTGTTTATCTGTGTTTATCTGTGGTTGTAATTGAATCAGAATCATGGAGAAGCTGGAAAATGACACAAGTCAAATCTCAACTCACATTAGAAGAATTCTTCGCGCTTCCGGAAGGGGATATCACCTACGAATTAGTCGATGGAGAAGCTAAACCGAAAATGTCACCAAAACGCTTTCACTCTAAATTAACAGGTACAATTTACACACTTCTCATCCAATGGTGCCAAAATCGTGGTGAAGTAGGTATTGAATGGGCAATTACTCTCCAACGTCGGGGTAAAAATTGGGTACCAATCCCCGATTTATTGTATATTTCCTATAATCTTCTACCGAGCGATCGCATCATTGATG